>JBBRVM010000055.1:0-12105 GCA_038246865.1 Burkholderiales bacterium | reverse complement strand
GCGCCTCTCGTGGGGGGTATAGCTCAGCTGGGAGAGCGCTTGCATGGCATGCAAGAGGTCAGCGGTTCGATCCCGCTTATCTCCACCAAATCAAGACTGTAGAGATCCTAAGTCCCCATCGTCTAGAGGCCTAGGACACGACCCTTTCACGGTTGTAACAGGGGTTCGAATCCCCTTGGGGACGCCACGATTCGATTCACAGAGGTTCGCATGTATTCGCGAACCGGCACGCAAGCCCCGTTATTCGGGGCTTTTGCGTTTCTGATCCGTGTGTTGTGTTCACCGCTCAACTGCGAGGATCCTCGCAGCGCACGATAAAGCAGGTGCCGAATAAGGGTCGGTCGGAGACATCGCTCAAAGGCAACCCTCAGTTGTCCACGCGCTGGTCTCACAGGATTCGTCATGTGTGCTTCGCGGCTGCGGTGGCCTCTGCAAAGCACAACCCTCAGGTCTACTGCATGCTTCTGCGCATGGTGATGCCCACGCCGAGTATGTCGACAACTAGCAGGTGAAAAATGCGGCTGACCATTGGTAGTTGCGTTTGCATGTCTTCGCTGTGACCGATCACAATGGCGATGTCGGCTCGGCGAGCGAGACCCGTTTGGCCGAGTGTGAGCGCAATGACGGTGATGTTGCGTTCGCGAAGTATTTCGACGATGGCGCACAGTTCGCTGGCGCGGCCGTCGTTGTCGATCACGAGCGCCACACTGCCCGCCTCAAGGAGTCTCGCGACCATCAGCTGTGCGGATTCTCGCGGCAAGTAGCCACAAGCCACGCCCGCGCGCAGAAGCTTTTCCTGAGCATCGACGGCGACAGGGAAATCGTTGCCGCCCGTGAATATCTCCGTCCGCCGCGATTTCGTCAACGCGTCAATGGCGCGGTCCAAGGAGGACTGATTGATGTGATCACGTAAGCGAAGAATAGCGGACGCAGCGTTCGAAAGCACTTTGCTGCCGAGTTCAACAGTGGAATCGTCGTCCGTGATCTGGGCGTGTGCGACGGGAATTGTGCCGGTAACAGCTGCGGCGAGTCGCAACTTCAGATCTGAGAGACCGGCATCGCATACGCTTCGACAAAATCGAATGACCGTTGGCTGGCTCACCTGAGCAAGCTGCGCGATTTGCACAATCGGTTGATTCAGAAACTCGCGTGGGCGGGAGAGGATGTATTCCGCGACACGTCGCTCGGCGGGGGAAAAGTATTCGATGCCGCGCTGCACTTGGGCGAGCAGTTCCGAATCGCCGCGGCTGCGCAGGTGTTTGAGTTGGGCTTCGAGTACTGCGGAGACGCCGCGAAAGGTGGCCTGCTCAGCGCTTATGACATAGGTCGGCAATGGTTTCGCGAGCGGCTTGCCGCGCAAGGACGACAACGGCGACGAGTGGCCGATCATCGAGCCGCGTTTGCTGAACCAAAACATCAAACCGACGCAGCGAGAAATCGAATGGGCTGCAGCGGTAACCCGCGATCTACTTGCGATTCGCTCTGGGTCTTCGTTGTTCCGAATGAAAACGGCTGCGGACATCAAACAACGTTTGCGCTTTTTCAACGTCGGCCCGTCGCAGGTGCCAACGGTAATCGCGGCGGAACTGGACGGCGCGAACTACGATGGCGCGAACTTCAAGAAGATTGTTTACGTCATAAACGTGGACAAAATCGCGCAATCTGTTTCCGATCCCAGATTCGTCAACACACGGTTCGAATTGCATTCCGTTCAAAGCGGCGGGATGGCGGCCGATCTTTTAGTCGCTTCGTCGTCAGGTTTTGATCCGACCATGGACGCGATCTCAGTGCCCGCGCGATCTGTGTCGGTGTTCGTTTCGCGTTGAACCAACACTTTCCATTAGCCCGCATTTCTCGTCGGATGACGGTTGAAGCCCCGTTTCTCGGTGCCTCTACGTTTCTGAGGTGGAGATCCATGACGAGTTAAGTCTGGCAACAGGTTTTCGCTAGAAGCCTTGCCGAATGGGGGCTAAGCGTTGAAAAGTCCAGTTGTCGACTTTTACACTTATTCAATCCTGGCCCTTGATCAGCCGTCGTTTGACGAAAAAGCTAATCGCAACCACAGTCTAAATTACCGGCGCTTTCAGGCCCTCTTGTGCGACAACACGCTGCACCGAAGGCCTCGCCAGCATGCGGTGCATGAACGGGCCGAGATGCGGCCATGTTTTCGCCGCTTGAGTCGCTGGCGGCGCACCTTCAAACGCACGGGTCCAGCGACCGAGCATGAAGCCGTAGATATCGAGGGCCGAGAATTTTTCGCCCATCATCCATGGGCCACCGTTCGCGGCCAGGTGATCGTCCAGCTGTTTGAGCATTGCGCCGATACGCTCCTGCGTTTTTGCCTTGATCTGCGCAATCGCTGCCGCGTCGGTCGAGGTGGTGTAGCGATCGGTGTAGAAGTACATGATGATCGCGGGCTGAAACGTGTTGGTCAGCCACATCAGCCACTTGTAGAACTGCGCGCGCTCATGGCTGCCGACGGCGGGCGCCAGGCCCATCTCGGGATGGCTGTCAGTGAGGTGCAGGCAGATCGCCGCCGTTTCGTAGAGCACCAGATCGCCGTCAATCAGAACCGGAATCAGCCCGTTCGGGTTGAGCTTCAGGTACTCGGGCGACTTCTGCGCATTGTTCGCACGATCCACCAGCTTCAACTCATACGGAAGCCCCATTTCTTCGAGCAGGATGTGTGGTGTGATGGAAGCGTTGGACGGGAAGTAGTGCAGTTGCAGCATGAGTTTCTCCTGTGGGGTAGGGCGGACACCCGCAGGGGTTCCGCCAATCGCGTTGGCTCAGTCGCAAGCGTCGGACTTGCGGATTAGAACGAAGCTTCGGCCAATGCCAGCGTGCCTTCCGAGCCATTGACAATAGTGTCCGCAGCGGCGATCGCCTCGGGAATCATGGTGTCGGCAAAGAAGCGCATCGTAGCGAGCTTTGCTTCGTAAAATGCCTTGTCGGCATGGTCGGCGTTGATGCGTTTGTCGGCTTCAAGCGCCACGCGAGCAAGCTGCCACGCGCCGCACACAATGCCGAAGAGTTTGACCATCGGCACACTGCCTGCAAAACTTGCGCGCACGTTGCTATTGAATGTGGCGAGGTTGAATTCGACCGCCTGTTCGACCGCATCAATACCTGCAACGAGTTTTGTGTGGGTCACCTTGAGGTGCAGGTTGTTTGACGCAGCCAACTCGCTGGCAAATGCACGCATCGAAGCGATCACGGCTTTGGCCGTCGTGCCGCCTTCGCGCGCCATCTTGCGACCCACCAAATCGTTCGCCTGAATCGCGGTGGTGCCTTCGTAAATCGTGGTAATCCGGGCGTCGCGGTAATACTGCGCGGCACCGGTTTCCTCAATGAAGCCCATACCGCCGTGCACTTGAATACCCTGATAGGTCGCGTCCTGCGCCATCTCGGTGGCCCAGCCTTTATGGATGGGAATCATCAGTTCAACGAAGGCTTGTTGCGCCGCGCGAACCTCAGCATCAGGATGCGCTTCGGCGAGGTCAATTGCGTACGCGGTGGCCATCGCCAGAGCGCGCGCGGCTTCGGTTTGAGCGCGCATCCGCATGAGCATGCGACGGACATCGGGGTGCCGAATGATTGGGGTCGCAGGCTCGCGCGGTGCGGCCACGTCGCGTGATTGCACCCGCTCGCGAGCGAAGGAAACGGCACGCTGATAGGAGCGCTCTGCGATGCCAATGCCCTGTAGCCCCACACCGAATCGCGCGAGGTTCATCATGATGAACATGTACTCAAGGCCGCGATTGGGTTCGCCGACGATGTAGCCCGTTGCGCCACCCGCATCGCCAAATTGCATGACCGCCGTTGGCGAGGCGTGAATACCCATTTTGTGCTCAATCGAGATGCACTTTGCGTCGTTACGCGGGCCGACGGTTCCGTCCGCGTTGACCAGAAATTTCGGGACGACGAGGAGCGATATCCCTTTCACGCCCGGCGGCGCATCGGGCAGGCGCGCCAGCACCAGATGAATGATGTTGTCGGCCCAATCGTGTTCGCCGTAAGTGATGTAGATCTTGGTGCCGAATACTCTGTAGGTGCCATCGGGCTGCGGCTCGGCGCGGGTTTTGACCAGCGACAAATCGGAGCCGGCCTGAGGTTCGGTCAGGTTCATCGTGCCGGTCCACTCGCCGCTCACCATCTTTTCAACGTAGGTCGCTTTCAGCGTGTCCGACCCCGCGAGCAGGATCGCCTCTATCGCGCCTTGCGTGAGCATTGGCATCAGACCAAAGCCCATGTTTGACGAATGCAGCATTTCGTCGGTCAAGGTGACCACCGAGCGCGGTAAGCCGAGGCCGCCAAAGTCTGTCGGCATCGGCAAGCCTGCGCCCCCCATTTGACGGTAGCCGTCGTAGGCCGCTTTGAAACCGGCCGGCGTTTGTACCGAGTTGTCGGCTTTGTTGTGCTTTGCACCTTCCTGATCGCCCGACCAGTTGAGCGGGTCGAGTACTTCCGAGGCAAACTTCGCCGACTCTTCGAGGATCGCGCTCACCGTATCCGGCGTTGCGTCGGCAAAATGTGGCAGCTTGGCAAGCTCGGCAATCGGTGCGACTGTTTCGAGAAGAAGCTGGAATTCTTTTAGTGGGGCTTGGTAGGTCGACATGATGTGCTCTGTTTGTTACCCTCTCCGCTTGCTGGAGGGGCGGGCGTGAGAGTAGGTTGGACCACCGCTCATAGGGTTAGCGTTAAAGGACTCGACGAACCCCCTCACCCTAACCCTCTCCCGCGAGGGGAGAGGGGGCGGAGCTTAAAGCGCAGCGACGAGCTGCGGAACGACCTCAAACAAATCACCCACCAACCCATAATCGGCGACGCCGAAAATTGGCGCGTCGGGATCTTTGTTGATAGCGACGATGACTTTGCTGTCTTTCATGCCCGCCAGATGCTGGATCGCGCCGCTGATGCCAACGGCAATGTACAAGTCGGGCGCGACGATCTTGCCGGTTTGTCCGACCTGATAATCGTTGGGCACAAAGCCCGCGTCGACCGCAGCGCGTGACGCACCCATAGCCGCATTCAGCTTGTCAGCCAAAGGCGTCAACAGTTCGCGATATTTGTCGCCGGAACCGAGGCCGCGACCACCGGAAACGATGATCTTTGCAGCGGTCAACTCAGGCCGCTCGCTCTTGGTGATTTCAGCTGACACGAAGCTTGACAGCCCGCTGTCGGCAACTGCCGTCACGGTCTCCACAGTGCCGCTGCCGCCAGTGGTTGCCGCCGCAGCGAATGCCGTGCCGCGAACGGTGACGACTTTCACGCTGTCGCTCGATTTGACCGTGGCGTAAGCGTTGCCCGCATAGATCGGGCGAACGAAGGTGTCGGCATCGACGACTTTGATGATGTCGCTGATCTGGGCTTTGTCGAGCAGGGCAGCTACGCGAGGGGCGACGCCTTTGCCGTACGCCGTCGCTGGAGCAAGGATGTGGCTGTAGGCCGCAGCCGCGGCCACCACTTGCGCAGCAGCGCTCTCTGGCAACAGGTTCGCATGAGCAGCACTGTCCGCCAGCAGTACTTTTGACACGCCCGCAACCTGCGCCGCAGCCGCCGCAGCGGCGCTTGCATTGTGACCTGCAACGAGCACATGCACATCGCCGCCAATGGCGGTCGCCGCAGAAATCACGTTCAACGTCGCGGCTCTAAGCGAGCCGTGATCGTGTTCAGCAATGACAAGATTCGCCATGGTTAGATCACCTTCGCTTCGTTTTTGAGTTTGTCGATCAATGCGGCAACATCCGCGACTTTCACGCCACCCTGGCGCTTCGGCGGCTCGTCCACACGCAGCGTAGTGAGGCGCGGCGTCACGTCAACGCCCAAATCCGCTGGCTTGAAAATATCAAGCTGCTTTTTCTTGGCCTTCATGATGTTTGGCAGCGTCGCGTAACGCGGCTCGTTCAGACGAAGGTCAGTGGTGATGATCGCCGGCAGCTTGATGGCAACCGTTTCCGCGCCACCGTCGATTTCACGCGTGACCGTTGCCACATCGCCTGCCACTTCAACTTTCGACGCAAACGTAGCCTGCCCCCAGCCGAGCAAAGCAGCAAGCATCTGGCCGGTCTGATTGGCATCATCGTCAATGGCTTGTTTGCCGAGAATCACCAGCCCGGGTTGTTCTTTGTCGACAATGGCTTTCAACAGTTTCGCCACAGCAAGCGGCTGCAATTCAACGTCGGTTTCAATCAGGATGCCGCGATCAGCGCCGATGGCCATTGCATTACGCAAAGTTTCCTGACATTGCACGACACCCGCAGAAACGGCGATCACCTCGGTGGCGACGCTTTTCTCGCGAAGCCGCACTGCTTCTTCCACTGCAATTTCGCAAAAAGGGTTCATCGACATTTTGACGTTGGCAATATCAACGCCCGTGTTGTCGGCCTTGACGCGCACTTTGACGTTGTAATCAACGACGCGTTTAACCGGGACTAGTATCTTCACACCTGCTCCTGCGAGGGGCGAATGCCACGAGCGGCATTGCCAAGTTGACGTTAACGGTAACCCACGATTATAGAAATCCTTGCGGATGTGCCGATTGTTTCTAAACGCCGCAGAGCCGTGGCTCTAAATCCCGAAAAGCACTCGCGCCCATCGGTGCGAGACAATTGCAGGATGGAAATGACTTTCACGCACCGAGAACCTGCACGCAAACGCGCATGGGCTCTGGTGTTCGTCATCGCGTTGGCCTATGTCGCAGCGATTGCACATGGCGTGACTACCATCGATGTGGCACGCGATTTGTTCTGGGCTATCGAGATCGCGAGTGGTCGTGCATGGCCCTTGGTCGGTCCGCCGATCGGCCCATTTGAATTGCTCAGTGCGATTTGGTACTACGTCGCAGCGGTGGCCGCATTGATCAGTTCGTCGCTGACTATGTACTTCGCGCTGCTCGGTGCACTGGCAGCACTCAAATTTGTGTTGATGTATCGGGTGGCGTTGCGCTGGATAGATGCGCAATTCGCTTTGACCCTGGTAGTCGCCGCCACGCTGCCCGGCGTCGTGTCATATCAGTTTTTTGGCGTTAGTCACACCCAGTTTGTCGAGGTCATGATTTGGGCTACAGCGCTTTTCGCTCTGCGTTTGCGGGCGTCACCTGAGAGCGTCCTTGATGCACTGGCGTTAGGCGCTTGCGCAGCGCTCTCGCTGCATGCACACCCGACGGCGATTTTGCTGTTGCCTTGGGCGGCAGTGGCGGTGCTGAGACTGCCGAAACAATATCGCCTCTGCGCCGCCTTGGCAGCTTTGACTGCGGCGGCTATCGTGTTTCTGCCGCTGTTCATAGCGCCAGTGCTGGGCTTTTCGTCGACTTCGGAAAACATCCCGGGCGCATCAGGGTTACACGGCTCAATTGTCGGGGTGCTGCCGTTGCTGCAAAACCTTTTCTGGTTCCAGCCAGCCAGCATCGTTGCGACTACGCTGCCACCGGTATTGGCGTCTGCCGTCTGGCCCACACTATGGGCGTCGCTGCTGGTGCTTTCAGCCATTGGTGCAGGGCTCGCGATGTTCGAACGACGATTGCGTTCGACGTTTTGGGCCAGTCTTTTGACGCTATTCGGCGTGCTGATCTGCACAACGCTCCTGCGAGACCACACACCTTTCTACATGCTCTACGTTCTGCTGCCGCCGCTGACGGCGCTCTACGCGCTTGCCTGGACGGCATTGCGCCGCTTTCGCTACGGATCGGTCGTTGTCAAGAGCCTTGTGTGTGTTGTGATCACTTTGCACCTCGCAGTATGTGCAGGTTACGTGCAACTGGCCCGACACGGTCTCGTCGAGTGGCGCTTCCCCTTGAATTCCAACATGCAGAGCACGGGCACTGTCACTCATGCTGAGTCAATCAGCGCAGCACCAAATCGCGACGCCGTCGCATCCTGGTTGTGTCAGCAACCTCGTGCCGTTGCGCTGCACGGAGACCTCGCCGCTACCCACGATATCAGCTTGGGACAGGAGCAATTTTTCCATTGCCGAAACCGGCCCATTCTTGCCACGACGGGCGGGAGTGATAACCCGTGGACAGGGTTGCCGCTTCCGGCGTGGCGCGAGCTTTCCATTGACCCGAGGCTCGCGCTTGGCACTTACGGTCTGATGCCAGCAAGTCAGGTAATTTCGCCAGAGAAATCGCTCCCGCAAGCCTCCGGGCGGGCTTATCCACCGCGATTTGCGCTGATGATTGCTGCGGCGAACCACGGCCTTTGGCAGAAGCAAGTCCAGACCAAATCGGGCGCGATACTGGTGATCGGCAGCTTGTTGCCAACCTACCCATTCTTTTCGGTCAAGGCGACGGCAAATGGGGTCGAGCAGCAGGCGGTTGCGCAGTTCGCCAACACTTCAGTGTTTCGTTGCGACGCTTGTGGCCAATCCCCGGCAGACTGGAACATTTCGGTTCAAGGTGGCGCACCGGAAACCACTTCAATCACGGTGCTTGACGTAGCTCATGCGTCTCAATGATCTGCAAGGCTGAGTCAATGAAAATCGAATGCTCGAACGAGAAAAATGCGTGAAACGATAGGCCAGGCGGGCCGTTATCTGATCGGCGCATTCATTGCCTTGGCCATTGATGCGGCGATCGTCTCGGTCGGTGTCAAGCTGGGCGCCCCAGTCATCGCCGCTCGCCTGATCGCGTTGCTCGCTGGGGTGACGACGACCTATTTTTTCAACCGCCGCTACACGTTTACGGTATCGGGGCCAGCGTCGTTGGTTGATTGGTCGCGCTACGTTGCCGCACAGTCGATTGGTACCGCGTTGAATTTCGCGATATCAACCGGGCTCCTGTACTTGTCGGATCAAAGTTTGTGGCAAATCTGGGGCGCTGTTCTCGTCGGTGCAGCTGTCGGATTCTGCGTGAATTTTTTCGCTGCGCGCAGGCAATTGCACCGTTGGTACCGTTAGCGTCGTCAGTCGAGCGTCTGATCGCGATTGCTACGAATATCCACGGCTGTGGTTGGATTGCTGCTGGCGGCTGAGATTGGCGGCACCTGAGCAGCTGCGCGGCCCATGCGGCGCATGTAACCCAGCGCAGTCAGCGGGACACCGATCGTCCACATGCCGCCGACCCAGAGCGCCGTGCGCCACGACGGCTCGGCGACAAACAGGGCAATCGCAGCCACACCAATAATGAACGATACGAACGGCAGCATCACCATGAGGCTGGCACGATAGCGCTGCCACCATGAATGGTTTGCCCATTCGCGCAAACTCTCCCAGGCTTCGGTGGGGGGCGGGGTGTCCCGGCGAAAAAGGCTCATCGATCTCTCCATTGAGGGGCGGGCTGCTTCTCAAGAAAAGCGCGGATGCCCGATTGTGCGTCATCTGATTGCATATCGCGCGCCATATTGGTTGATGCTGCGGCGTAGGCATCAGTCAAGCTCATGTTGCGTTGACGCCGCAAGAGCGCTTTTCCGGAGCGGACCGCCTGCGAAGATTTGCTGGCGACGCTCGCGGCTAAGTCGGCGACCGCTGCGTCCAGCGCATCGTCGTCAACGCAGCGACTGATCAATCCCCACCGTTCGGCGGTTTGAGCATCAATGAATCGCCCGGTAAACAACATATCCGCAGCATGTTTTGCCGAAACATTACGCGTTAAAGCGACGGCAGGCGTCGAGCAAAACAAGCCAAGATTGATGCCACTAGTAGCGAATTTTGCGGAGCGGGCGGCAAGTGCGAGGTCACAGGCAGCGACGAGCTGACATCCGGCTGCTGTTGCAACGCCCTGAACGCGGGCGATCACGGGCTGCGGCATCCCGGAGAGCGTGATCATCACTCGGCTGCACTGGTCGAATAGGGCGCGTTGCCAGACGGCATCAGGATGCGCCTGCATTTCGCGCAAGTCATGCCCCGCGCAAAAGGCTTTGCCTTGACCGGCAAGCACCACAACGCGCGTGTCGGCATCGTTCGCGGCATCGTCCAGGGCGTTTTGCAAGGCTTTGAGTGTCGCGCTCGACAGCACGTTGTACTGGCTCGGCCGATTCAGCGTGAGGGTAGTCACGCCGTCAACGCATTGCTGGGTCACTAGAGGCTCTTCGGCCTGAGCGACCTTGGGTTCTTCTAAACTTGTATCCATCAGCTTTTTTCACACTGCTCTGGCAGTTATTTTATGGGCCACCGTTTAACCAAGATTACAACGAAAACCGGTGACGCCGGCACCACGGGCCTCGGAGACGGCTCGCGCGTCCCGAAAACGCATCCACGCGTCGCAGCGATGGGCGATATCGACGAATTGAACAGCGTCGTCGGCTTGCTGCTCACCGAAGCAACGCCCGAGCCACTGCGTGAGGCTTTGAGCGATGTTCAGCATGATTTGTTTGATCTTGGCGGAGAAATGTCGATTCCCGGTTACTTTGCCATGAAAGCTGAGCATATCGAGCGGCTTGAGGCCTTGACCGAGTCGCTCAACGCGGATTTATCGATGCTCAAGGACTTTATTTTGCCGGGCGGATCGCGAGCCTCGGCTTATGCGCATCTCGTGCGCACGGTGGGACGTCGCGCGGAGCGCTCGTTGCTAAGCCTCGCAGAGTCCGATCCCAGCATCTCGTCGGAGTCGCGGATTTATCTCAATCGCCTGAGCGACATGGCGTTTGTGTTGTCGCGCGTATTGAACCGTGAAAGCGGACAGCCTGATGTGCTTTGGCATAAGGGGCGCAGTGCTGGTGCTGCTCCGGAGTCCGGTGCTGGCGCTGTCGTACCTACCGAATAGTTTTTGAAAGTTTTTATGATGAGCAATAACCCGCTTCTTGTCGGTTGGAATACGCCTTACGGCCTGCCACCTTTTGACCTGGTGACGGCAGCACACTTTGCACCCGCGTTCGATGCGGCGCTGAAAGAGCATCGCGCTGAGATCGACGCGCTGGCAGCGATGATCGACGCGCCAACGTTCGAAAACACGCTCGTACCATTTGACAAGAGCGGTCGCCTGCTGGCTCGTGTCCGTGAGCTTTTTTTCAATCTGACTTCCGCTGAAACGTCGCCTGAGTTGCAGAAGGTTGAGCTCGAACTGGCTCCGAAACTCTCCGGGCACAACAGCGCCATTTACATGAATGCGCTGATGTTCGCGCGCATCGACGCGGTGCTGGCGAAGGCAAGCGAACTCGGGCTTTCGCAAGAGCAGCAACGCTTGCTGGATCGCGTCCATCTGGACTTCGTGCGCGCAGGCGCCAAGCTCGGAGCCGAGCCGAAAGTGCGCTACGCGAAAGTCGTAGCCAAACTGGCTGAACTCAACACGCAGTTTTCGCAGAACGTGCTGGCCGATGAAGCAAGCTATCAACTGGTGCTGGGCACTGAGGCTGACCTTGCTGGATTGCCACCGTTTCTGCTTAATGCAGCGAAAGAGGCCGCTGATGCGCGAGGGCTCAAAGATACACATGTGATCACGCTGTCGCGCTCGCTCATCGTGCCCTTCCTCACGTTTTCGGAGCGTCGTGACCTGCGCGAACGGGCGCTCACCGCGTGGACATCGCGGGGTGCACATGCAGGGACCAGCGACAACCGCGCCATCGCGGTCGAAATCCTCAAGCTGCGCAAGGAGCAGGCAGCTCTCCATGGCTATGCCTCATTCGCGGATTACGCGCTAGTGGACCGCATGGCCGGAAAGCCGTCGGCTGTTCAGGAGTTGCTGGGTAAAGTATGGGAACCGGCAAAACGTCGCGCCAATGCAGAGCTTGATGCGATCAATGCGATGGCGCTGTCCACTGGACATTCCCACGCCATCGAGAAATGGGACTGGCGCTATTTCGCTGAAAAAGTGCGCCAGACGCGCTATCAGCTCGATGATGCCGAGACCAAACCGTACTTCGAATTGAACGCGATGATCCGTGCGATGTTTGATTGCGCGGGCAAGCTGTTTGGCCTCAGCTTCGAGGAAAAGAAGGGTGTTCCGATGTATCACCCGGACGTACGTGCCTTCGAGGTTCGTAATGCTTCCGGCGCGTTGTCAGGGATTTTCCTCTCCGACAATTTTGCGCGCGCATCGAAGAGCGGCGGCGCATGGATGAGCGCTTATCGCCTGCAATCCCGTATCGGCGAAGCGGGTCATACCGACATCTTTCCGATCATCGCCAATCACAACAATTTCGCCAAAGCACCTGCGGGCGAACCAACGCTGTT
>JBBRVM010000054.1:0-12180 GCA_038246865.1 Burkholderiales bacterium | reverse complement strand
ATGTGGTGCTTGAGCGCTCGTTCGGCGCACCGACCGTTACCAAAGACGGCGTATCGGTCGCTAAAGAAATCGAGCTCAAAGACAAACTGCAAAACATGGGCGCCCAGCTCGTGAAAGAAGTGGCATCGAAGACCTCGGACAACGCCGGTGACGGCACCACGACGGCCACAGTGCTCGCACAAGCCATCGTTCGCGAAGGCTTCAAATACGTCGCAGCGGGCATCAACCCGATGGATCTGAAGCGCGGCATCGACAAGGCGGTAACCGCCCTCGTCGCCGAGCTGAAGAAAGCCTCGAAAGCCACCACCACGAGCAAAGAAATTGCTCAGGTCGGTTCGATCTCCGCTAACAGCGACGAATCCATCGGCAAGATCATTGCTGACGCAATGGAAAAAGTCGGCAAAGAAGGCGTGATCACCGTTGAAGATGGCAAGTCCCTCGAAAACGAGCTCGACGTCGTTGAAGGCATGCAGTTTGACCGCGGCTACGTGAGCCCGTACTTCATCAACAATCCAGACAAACAACTGGCGTTGATGGAAAACCCCTTCATCCTGTTGCACGACAAAAAGATCTCGAACATTCGCGATCTGCTGCCAACGCTTGAGCAAGTCGCCAAAGCCGGTCGCCCCCTGTTGATCGTGGCTGAAGAGATCGACGGCGAAGCGCTCGCGACCCTCGTTGTCAACAACATCCGTGGCATCCTGAAAACCGTGGCTGTCAAAGCACCAGGCTTCGGTGATCGTCGCAAAGCCATGCTGGAAGACATCGCCATCCTCACCGGTGGCACCGTGATCTCTGACGAAGTGGGCCTCAAACTTGAAGGCGTCACGCTGGCTGATCTGGGCTCTGCCAAGAAGATCGAAGTGGGCAAAGAAAACACCACGATCATCGACGGCGCAGGTAACGAAGACTCAATCAAAGGTCGCGTTGCTCAAATCCGCAAACAGATCGAAGAAGCCACCTCCGACTACGACAAAGAGAAGCTGCAAGAGCGCGTGGCCAAACTGGCCGGCGGCGTAGCCCTCGTCAAAGTTGGCGCGGCGACCGAAGTCGAAATGAAAGAGAAAAAAGCCCGCGTTGAAGACGCGCTGCACGCAACCCGCGCAGCCGTTGAAGAAGGCGTTGTAGCTGGCGGCGGCGTAGCGCTTCTGCGTGCACGTCAAGCGGTTGGAACGCTCAAGGGCGACAACCCCGATCAGGACGCAGGCATCAAGCTGGTCATGAAAGCCGTTGAATCGCCACTGCGCGAAATCGCCTACAACTCGGGTGACGAGCCTAGTGTTGTGGTCAATGCCGTGCTCGCAGGCAAAGGGAACTACGGCTACAACGCAGCCAACAGCACCTACGGCGACATGCTCGAACTGGGCATTCTGGACCCGACCAAAGTAACGCGCCTCGCACTGCAAAACGCAGCGTCTGTCGCGTCCCTGATCCTCACCACCGAGGCCATGATCGCTGAAGCGCCGAAAGACGAATCAGCCGGCGGCGGCATGGGTGGTGGCGGCGGTATGGGTGGCATGGGCGGCATGGGCGACATGGGCATGTAAAAACCATTCATACGGGCGCATTGCTTCGTTGGAGGTTTGCTCGTGTACCCAAAAGTACACGTCGCAAACCTCCGCCTCGCACTGCATCCCGTCTGATCGGTTTTTGGATTGTTCCAGCGACCTGTTCGTACAAAACAAAAGGCACCTTCGGGTGCCTTTTGTTTTGCCGGCTCGGTGAAATACATATGTACGCAATCTGCGTACAATAACATTATGAAATTGACCTTTGTTGAGCTTCCGGCATTCGACCGCGTTCGCGCCCAATATTTCGATGATGATGGTTTTGCAGGGTTACAGTCGGTGTTGCTAGCGAAGCCCGATGCCGGTGTTCTGATCGCCGGAACGGGTGGGCTGCGTAAGCTTCGTCACGCTGATCCTCGGCGAGGTAAAGGCAAGCGCGGCGGACTCCGGGTTATTTACTACTGGTGGATGGGTGGCGATCAAATTTTGCTGTTCACTGTTTACGACAAAAATGAAGCAGATGACCTGAGTCCGAAAGAACGCAGAGCATTGAAAGTGTTTTTAGATATTGAATTGAAAGTGAGAACGTCATGAAGAAGCGAAATTTATTTGCTGAAATCAGCGAAGGGTTTGAGGCGTTAAAGCTCGAGCGCGAAGGCAAGATTACGCTGCGAAAACACAGCATCGAAGCGAAACCAGTGCCGCAAGTGACGGCCCCAGAGTTGATTGCATTGCGGGAACGCATGAACCTCTCACGATCAGTTTTTGCACGTCACTTGCGCACGAACGAGCGCACACTGGAAAATTGGGAGCAAGGCCGATCAAAGCCGAACGCGCAAGCCGCGCTGGTGATCCGCCTCGTAGAAAAGTACCCTGAGACATTGAAACGTTTGGCTACGATCTAACAATCGCCGTCGCCCAGCAACTGGAGGAGCGTAAGGATTTGCTGGCCTGAACATGACGGCGCGCCATCGCCAACTTTGGACGACGTGTCGTAAATTTTTGCGCTGGGCACGCGACGGCTACGCGAGAGTCGGATGTGGACAAACTGACAAATTTGGCGACGCATGTCACGGTGGATTGCGAAGACGCACGGGCGATCTTGTCGGCTTCGCGATGAATTTGACGCCAGCACCGTAATCTGCGTAGATCAAGAAATGCTTCTAATGCGCACCACCAACAATACTCCGCCACAGCTCCTTTGCTCAATTGCGACACAGCTCGCACAACAATTGCCCATAGACGAGACAAAGAAAGCCCGGTGCGAGGCAAACAAAGCCCTCTCGCTAAAGGTATTGGAGTTCATGCGGCACGTCTTTGACATCAAAGAAGAGTCGATCACTGACTTTTTAGTGTGGCAGTGGAGAGAGGGACGACATTGCATTATTTAATCTAGTCTGTTATTTTGACTAGATAGTCATATTTTCCAGAAAATCATTCATCATGCGAACAAGTAACTGGCCGTTGCAGGACGCGAAGGCGCAATTCAGTCAGGTAGTGGATGCAGCGCTCAATGGCGAGCCGCAACACATCACGCGGCACGGCAAGCGGGCGGTAGTGGTGGTGTCGGAGACTACGTTTGAATCGTTGCAAAAGAATGCCAAGGCTGCCGCGCCGAATTTTATTGAGCACTTGTTGGCGATCCCCAAGGCAGCGCCTGTGCAAAAAGGCAGGGCAAAAGAGAACATGGATTTCGGGCGTGGAAATTTGGCGCTTCGCGACATTGATTTCTGATGTTTTTGATCGATACGGTGGTCATTTCCGAGTTGCGCAAGTCGCGCCCTTCTCCAACGGTCATCCGATGGTTTCGCAGCCAACGGGATAGCGATCTATTTCTGAGCGTCGTCACGCTGGGTGAAATTGAGCGAGGCATTGAGAAACAGCGGCGCGTTGATCCGGCGTTCTCCACAGAGCTTGCGGGCTGGCTAGAAAGCCTGGCGGGCATGTACGGTGATCGCGTGCTGCCGGTCTCAACCGCTATCGCCCGTCGTTGGGGCGTGCTTACTGCGCAGCACGGCAATGAAAGTATCGATCTTTTAATCGCGGCAACAGCGCTCTGTCATGGGCTCAAAGTCGTGTCGAGAAATGTCAAACATTTTGCGGCGCTTGGCATAGACGTGATTGATCCCTTCGTTTTGCAGTAATAAAGCATCAGTGGGCTGCTAATCTGTCGTGAAGAAACGAAACATCTTCACGGAATTGGGTGAAGGTTTTCCGGTGTTGAAGAGTCGGCGCGAACCGGCTCTGCGTGTGCTTGTTGGCGGGTCTCGGGACTCAACGCCGCCCGACGAACCCCCAATCTAGTGCGAACGCGGCAATTTGGCTCTCCGCGACCTTGATTTCTGATTCGCGGCCAATGCGCTAGTATTTGGCCCACAGTCGACAGTTCACTCAGGCGCTCCCGGCACTTCGGTGCTTTGCTAAACCTGTCATCGCTTAATCGCAAAACACGTCGGAAACGACGATCCACACGAATCACCTTTGGTGCTGAACCGTGTTGGAATGGGAGCCACCAGCAAATCATTTCGGTTTGGCGTTGAAAGGCAGATTCGCTATGTCGAACGCTACTTCGTCCCGTCCCTCGCGGTCTCCAAAACAGGCCACCGTTGCCTTCGCTGTGGCTGACATTTCCGCTTTGGCGAAGTCGCTTCGAGCCGCCTTTGAAGGCATTGATGCTGCGCCAACACAGGTGCAGATGCTCAATTGGCTGGCCAAAGCGGCAGGCCATCAGAACTATCAAAGCTTGCGGGCGCACGCGAGCTCTGTGCCAGCCGCGTCGGCGTTAATCAACGCGCTTGAAGCCGCAGCCGAATCCGCTGCAAAAACCAAAACTACCGCGACCAAAGCGTCGAAGTCTGAAAACGAACTTGCGCTGACCGCTCACGCGGCAAAGGCGCTCACCCAGTTCGACAGCGACGGAAAACTCACTCGCTGGCCGCATAAATTCGCGGTGCAGCGCGTTGCAATGTGGGGCTTGTGGATTCGCTTTGATGCGAAGCGCCGATACACTGAAAAAGAGGTCAATAGCGTGTTGAACGCGTGGCATCTGTTCGGTGATCATGCGACGCTGCGGCGCGAACTGATCAATATGCAGTTGCTGGCGCGCAAGCCGGATTGCTCGGCGTACTGGAAGCAAGCGCAGAAGCCATCAGACGATATTCAGGCATTCCTGCGGGCGTTGCGGCGTCAGGCGTCCGCTTGACTGATGCTCCGCACAGCTGGGGCGTACAGGCGTGCTCTTGCTTGCCGATGCCTGAAAGCGCAGTGTGTTGTTTTTTTCCGAAACGTAATCCGCCGCACTAAAGCTCAAACGTTAGTGATCACCTTCGCGCCGCTACACTGTGCGTTATGGCGACGGTAAAGGGTGCTTCAAGACAACAGCATATTGACGCTGAACTCGCGTTTTTGCGTGCTGCGCCTCAGGTTCAAAGCGTCGCTTTGCTGGAGCGAGGAGAGGCGTTGCTGGCCGAGCATGCCGAGCGCTTGTCGACGGATGAATTGCTGCTCGTGCTGCGCGCATCTGCGTCCGGTTGTCAGGCGGCGGGGCGCTGGCTTGACGGACTCCAGTTTGCGCAGCGTGCGCTGGATGTCTGTCGCCGCAATGGAAAGTCACTCGAACGAATTCCGTTTCTGGCGATCAATGGCAACATTCATTCGTTTCTGCACAGCTACCACCTTGCTGTTCGTTCGTTGCGTGAGGCGATCCACGTCGCCGAGCAAGAGCATTGCATGATTGATGTTGCGAAGTTGTCGTCGGGACTGGGGGCGGTGTATTCGCGCCTGGGCGAACATGACATTGCAGTATCGATGTTCGAGCGGTCGGAAGCACTGTCGAGCGAACTAAAGCTTGTTGCGACCCAGGTGGCGGCGTTGAACAACGTTGCGCGCGAGTACCGATTTGTCGGCAAGTACATCGAAGCGCAAGAAAAGATCGACAGTGCGATCAAAAGTCTTAACGATCAAACGAACCGCGAGTTGTTGCCGTATCTCCTGCACACGCGCGCCGAGATAGCCATCGCGAGAGATGCTACGGACGCTGCGCTGCTAGATTTGCAAGCTGCTATACCGCTCTTGAAGAAGTCACAGAACACGCCCATGCTTCTGCGCGTGTTGGCCGATATCGCGGACGTTATGGCGAAACGCGGCGAGATTGCGCAGGCTCGCGAAACGTTGGCCGAAGCCAGCGCGTTGTCGGATAACGAATCGTTACACGATCTGCGCGCTACAGTGGCGCTCGCGCGCGCGCGACTGGCGCATCAGCAGGGAGATGCGCCGACGGCGCTTGGCGCGATTGATGACTTCCTTGTTGCCCACGCGGACGCGAATAAGGTTGACATTGAGGGCCGACGAATCGCTACCCGTTTTGTCGAAGAAGTCGAGCGAACCGAGGCGCGCGATCGCCGCGAATCTGAGGCTGTGAGCGCGCTCACATTGCGCCTGCTGGAATCGCAGGCGGAGGCCGAAAAAGTTGCGAAGCAGGCTTCGCGCGACGCGCTGACCGGTGTGCTCAATCGCAATGCATTCGAGGCTGCCGTCATGCGCGTCGCATCGGGCGTGCAACAGCCGGTGACGCTATTGATGCTCGACGTGGATGATTTCAAAGCAGTCAACGAACGGTTCGGTCACATCGCGGGCGATGCGGTGCTCTCGCTCCTGGTGGATCGTATGCGCCAAAGTTTGCGTGCAAACGATTTGCTCGGTCGTTTCGGTGGTGATGAATTTTTGCTGCTGTGTCCTGGTGTCGGGCCGCGCGTTGCGCTCGCCATCGTCAACCGCATGCTGGCGAATATTTCGAAGGAACCGATGCGCTTCGAGGGCCGCGACATTCCAATCACGGTGAGCCTTGGTGCGGCATGCGCGCAAACCAAGGCGCTCCCAGCCTTCAGCTATATGGTCAAGCGCGCGGACGCTGCGTTGCGCCGCGCCAAGCTAGCCGGGAAGAACCGCGCAATTATTGCGCGCGTGAACGTGTAGCCCGAGCGCATCGCCAAACGTGTAGGCTTAGGGCGCTGCCAATTTCCCCGGTTACTTTCGCTGCATGAACGACACGCTGACATCGCCTTCAAACTCCCCGTTTTCACGACCGCTGGTCGTCGATCTCGATGGCACATTGTGCAAGACCGACACGTTGTGGGAATGTTTTTTTGCTGCGTGGCGCGTGCGTTGGTGGTTGCCACTGGCGAGCGCGTTGTGGTTGCTCTCGGGACGGAGCAAACTTAAAGATCAGCTGGCTCTGATTGCGCTTCCCGATGTGGCCGAATTGCCCTGGAATCTGACGGTTATTGACACGTTGCGCGCGGCGCGCGCGAGCGGACGCCGCACGGTGCTGGCAACGGCTGCAAACGCGCGAATCGCACAGGCCTGTGCTGACGAGTTAGACCTGTTTGACGAAGTGATGGCGTCGGAAGGCGTGGTCAATCTCAAAGGCACGGCGAAGGCAGCGCAATTGGTGGCGCGGTTCGGACACGGAGGATTTGACTACGTGGGCGACTCAACAGCGGACTTGCCGGTGTGGGCGGTAGCGTCGCACAAGCTGACCGTTTCGAGAGTGATACCTGTTGGCGGAGAACGGTTGGAGCAGGGCGCGACGACGGGCAAACTCTCGAGCTGGGTGAAGTTGCTCCGCGTTCGCCATTGGGTCAAAAACGTGCTCGTTTTTGTGGCTCCCGTTGCCGCGCATCAGTGGGCTGCAGGTGCGACGTGGTTGCCAGTATTGCTCACGTTTGCAGCGTTCTGCGCTGTGTGTTCCGGCGTTTATGTGCTGAACGATTTGTTCGATCTCGCCTCGGACCGCGCGCATCCGACGAAGCGAAGCCGACCACTGGCCGCAGGGGAGTTGGCGTTGGCATCGGCTGCGGTTATGTCGTTCGTGTTGTTGATCGGTGGGCTCATTGTGGCGTGGTGGATCGGACCGCTGGTGGCTGCGGTGATCGCGTTCTATGTCGTCGCCAACGCGATTTACACCGTGCGTCTCAAGCGCGTGGCGGTGTTTGATGTGTTCTGCCTTGCGGGGCTTTATACGCTGCGAATTGTCGCCGGTGCGGCGGCGGTCATGGTGCCGTTGTCGACGTGGTTAGTCGCGTTTTCGGTGTTTGCGTTTTTGAGTCTCGCCTTGCTGAAGCGCGCGGCCGACATTGATCGGCTGGCACCCGACGAAGTCCTGCCGGGACGAGGCTACAGCGGCAAAGACGCGGCGTTTGTGAACGGATTCGGCATCAGCTCTGCAATCGCGGCGTGCCTTGTGTTGGCGCTTTACGTGGCTAGTGAACAGGTGGTCGCAATGTATGCCGAGCCGCTCTGGCTGTGGGGCGTGGCGGTGGTCGTGCTGCTGTGGCTGGCGCGCATGTGGCGGATGGCCATGAACGGCACGATGGATGATGACCCCGTGATGTTTGCGGTGCGAGACGCGGTGTCGATTGGCTGCGCGCTTGCCGTCGTTGGATTCACTGCACTCGCCCTGTAGGAGCGGCGAAAGCCGCGAATGGCTGAGCTGCGGAAACGCGGCTTCCAACGTTCCTGCAAGGTATAGCTTTTGCTTGAAAGCGCCGCTGCCTAAGGGATAAAGCTCTATAAAATCACAAGTCAAGTTTTGAGAAAAAGCGTATACAGCCCCGGTATAGAGGCGCTTTCACAGAAAAGCTGTATCTCTACGCTCGCCCCTTCCAGGGGACCAAAATCGACTCCACTTTGCGCATCAAGAGGTCAAACAAGTACGCCACGACGCCAATCACGATGATGCCCATGATCACGATGTCGGTGCGCAGAAAGTTGGATGCGTTGAGCACCATCTGACCAAGTCCTTCGGTCGCCGCAACCATTTCCGCAGCGACTAGCGTCGTCCAGCCGAAGCCAATCGCGATGCGCATTCCGGTCAAAATTTCCGGTAACGCCGCAGGCACGATCACATGCCAGACCACCTGTGCTTTTGACGCGCCCATCGAATACGCGGCGTTGATCTGCTCAATCGTCACCGACTTCACGCCCGCCCGCGCCGCCATTGCGAGCGGCGCGAAACAGGCCAGATAGATCAGAATAATCTTTGCCGTTTCATCAATGCCAAACCAGATGACAATCAGCGGCAAATACGCAAGCGGTGGCAGCGGTCGATAGAACTCAATCGGCGGGTCGAAAATGCCGCGCATGGTGCGCGAAACGCCCATCAAAATGCCGACTGGCACTGCCGTCAACACGGCGAGAAAGAACGCAGAGAAGACGCGAATCAGACTCCACATCAAGTGCTCAGGCAGCGCCTTGCCACCCTGAATGTCGCCCTTCATCGCGCTGATGAACGCGTTGTAGATGCGCTCCGGCGTTGGCAGGAACAAGTCGCGGATCCAGCCCATGTGGGTTGCCGTCCACCATAGCGCGAACAGCGCAACGACGGTCACCGCGCTAATCAGCACGCTGGAGCCTTCGCCCGGAATGCTGTAGCCCTTGACCGTCTTGACGTCGGACTTATTCGCCATCTTTCGCTCCGACTTCTGGTTGTCCATCGTGAATCAGCGAAAGCACTTTCTCGCGCATCGCAATGAACTCGGGCGAGGCTTTTACCTTGCGCGAATCCTTGCATTCAATGAATTGCTTCGAAAAGTCGAGCTTGAAGCGATGCTCGATGCGCCCCGGCGAAGGCGTCATCACGATGAGATCGGTCGCGAGAAACAGCGCTTCCTCGACGCTATGGGTGATGAAGAAAAACATCTTCTTCGTCTGCCACCAAAGCTCGACAATCAGGTCCTGAATGTGTGCACGGGTCAGGGCGTCCAGCGCACCGAGCGGTTCGTCCATGAGCATTACGGCCGGATCACTCGCGAGCGCACGGGCCACGCCAGCGCGTTGCTGCATCCCGCCCGAGATTTGATAAATCGGATAGTCGGCGTATTTTTCCAGTTGCACGAGCTTGAGCTTTTCGATGGCCAGCGCATGACGCTCCGCCTTGCCCATGCCACGCATTTTCAGGCCAAATTCAACGTTCTCGATGACCGAAAGCCACGGCATCAGCGCATGCTTCTGGAACACCACGCCGCGCTCTGCACCGGGGCCGTAAACGGGCTTTCCATCGAGCGAGATGGTGCCTTCGGATGGTTGCATGAACCCCGCGATGCACGACAGCAGCGTCGTTTTGCCGCAGCCGGAAGCCCCCAGCGCGACCACAAAATCGCCTGTGTTCATCCTGAGATTGACGTCTGACAACGCGAGCGTGCTCTGTCCGTTTGACCCCGCGTAATTAACGCTGAGGTTCTTGATTTCGAGTGTCGACAACGCGAGTCCTTACAAAAAAAAGGGGCGACATGCGCCCCTTCATTCGGGTGAGAGTGGCCTACTTCGCAACCTCAGCCGCGTAGCTCGCATTTACCACCGCCGAATAGTCCGGCAACATTTTCTCGATCTGCTTTTGCGACAACTGGAATTCCGCCGTAGCCGCCAGCGCCTTCGCTGCAATGCTGCCCTTGCCGCCACCCAACCATGCAGTCGCCTGCTCTTTAGCGCTCGGGAATTTATAGAGCGCCATAGCCGGTGCGACATTCTCAGGCTTGGAGCCCGACCACTTGGCAACCGCCGCAATTTCGGGGCCACCGACTTTCCAGTTCTTTCCATCCGCGCGATATTTCGCATCCGAATCCGCCATGATTTTCACGAACTTCACCATGAAATCGCGATTGGCTTTCGCCCAATCCTTGTTGGCCACATAGCCGTCAAACGTTGCCTTGCCTGTGGATGCGGTGATTTGCCCAGAAGTGATGACGACCGTGCCGTCCTTCTTCGCTTCAGCAAGCACGGGATCCCAGATAAAAGTTGCGTCGATGTCGCCGCGCTGCCATGCCGCGCGCACCTCCGGCGGGCGCATGTTCAGAATCTTCACGTCGGCGGCATTGACCTTCGCCTGATCAAGTGCGACCATCGTATGGAAGTGCGTGGTTGAGTTGAACGGCACCGCGATGCGCTTACCCTTCAAATCAGCCACCTTCGTGATTCCTGAACCCTTCCTCGCAATCATCGCTTCGGCGTCGCCAATGTCGTCAAGAATCCAGAACAGTTCCAGCGGTTCGCCGCGCGACACAGCGGCTGAGATTCCGGCTGAGCCCACTTCACCCACCTGCACAGCGCCCGAGGCCATCGCTTTGATCACTTCACCGCCACCGCCAAACTGCTTCCAGTTGATTTTGTAACCTGTCGCCGTCTCAAGCGCCTTGGCTTCCTGCGCCATGCGATACGGCACCACCATGTCCTGATAGCCGATCGTGACCTCTTTCGTCTGCGCGAAAGTTGAGGCGGACAGGAGCACACCAAAAGCGCCAACAAGCATTGCACGGTTCATAAACTATTCCTTCACAAATGAATGAGCTGAATTCAGCACGTTAAACGATGTTTTGTGTTTCGCTAAGCAATTATTTAACCTAACGATATTCGAGTTCCACTAACGGAGCTAAGCTTTCGACAACACCTCGCGCATCACGTTGACGATTTGATCGATGTGCGACTTTTCGCTGATGAACGGCGGCGCGATGATCAGGTTGTCGCCGGTGCCCTTGACGTTGAGGCCCGCGTCGAATAACCGCTTTTGCAACTCATGACCGCGTGCTCCGGGAGTGCCATCGACCGCGACTTCTACCGCCGCCATCATGCCAATCGCGCGAATGTCCACCACCACAGGCAGGTCGGCTAGCGAGAAGATGGCGTCGATGAAATACGGCGCCATCGCGCTAGCGCGATCAATCAGCTTTTCCTCGCGGAAAATCTTCATCATCGCCAGACCCGCCGCGACGCACGCGGGATGGGCGCTGTAGGTGTAGCCGTGGAAAAATTCGATGCCCTTGGCTGGGCCCGCGTTGGTAATCGCGTCGTAAATATCGGTGCGAGCTGCGACGGCCCCCATCGGTTGCGCGCCGTTGGTGATGGCCTTCGCCATGCACATCAAATCCGGCGTCACGCCGAACGCCTGTGCGCCGAAGTTCGCACCCATCCGGCCCCAGCCGGTGATCACTTCGTCGAAGACGAGGAGGATTCCATGTTGGTCGCAAATCTCGCGAAGACGATTCAGGTAACCCTTCGGTGGTGGCAAACAACCAAACGATCCCGCCGTCGGCTCGACGAATACCGCAGCAATGTTGTCGCCGCCGTACATCGCGCAAAAGCGCTGCAAATCTTCCGCCAGATCGGCACCCGTTTCCGGCTGGCCTTTGACAAATTTATTCTGCGGCAAAGCCGTGTGGCGCATGTGATAAACGCCGGGCAGGCCGACGCCAAACGCCTTGCGGTTGTTGATCATGCCGGAGAGCGCGACGCCGCCCATGTTCACGCCGTGGTAGGCGCGTTCGCGGCTGATGAAGATCTGGCGCTGGCCCTGGCCGCGCACGCGGTGATAGGCGAGCGCCATCTTCATCGCGCTATCTACGGCTTCCGAGCCGGAGCCGACGAAGAAAATGCGATCCAGCCCGCTGGGTGTGAACTCTGCGACCTCATTGGCGAGTTGAAAACTTTTGGCGTGGCCGCGCGCGAACGGCGCTACGTAGTCCAGCGTCTTTAACTGCGCGTAGACGGCCTCGGCGATTTCCGGGCGGCAATGGCCCGCAGCCACGCAAAATAACCCGGATGACGCGTCAAGGACCTTATTGCCAGCGGCCGTCCACACGTACATGCCTTCGCCTTTGACCAGCAGACGCGGCTCCGCCTT
>JBBRVM010000053.1:0-12184 GCA_038246865.1 Burkholderiales bacterium | reverse complement strand
CACCCTTGGGTTTGATCGCCACGAACAGGTTGCACGTACCCCCGCGAACATACTCGTAATCGAGTCGCAAGGGCGTACCTGGCCTGATCGGCAAGGATTGGCGCGAATCCTTGACCAACTGCTTGCTCTTTTCGTCCAGACTGTCCCCGTCCTTTGACATGAGGGATGTAGCCATGCGCCAGTATGATTTTCAGTGCAGGGGCTCCGGTGTAGCCCGCATCGGGACAAAGATGCTTGTTCCTTCTCTTGGGCGGGTTGGGTCTACTGACCATCGCCCCCTCAAGCACCGCTTCCAGTTGCGACACATCATGCCGATTCGCCCCTGTCACGACGAGCGACAACGGGGCGCCGCGACCGTCCACCAGTAAATGGCGTTTGCTCCCATTTTTTTCCCCGATCCGTTGGATTGGGCCCAACGCTATGCTGCGCCATTGGCGCCTTCATCATGGCACCGTCAATGCTTTGCCATCGTCAGGCTATACCTTCCAACTCGTCGTACTCGGCAAGGCCAAGCCTCCACAGACGCTCAAACATCCCTGCCCGTTCCCATTCGAGAAACCGGGCATGGATTGCGCTGCCACTTCCGAAACGTTCAGCGGACAGCGCCTTCCACTGGCACCCCGTACGCAAGACATAAACGATCGCCTCGAAGACGAGTCGTGGGTCTTTGGGCTTGCGACCCACGCCCACTTTGCGACTGTAGCTCTGCGTCTCCACGCGCTGACGCTGCGGGATTAATGCCTCAACACGCTGCCAGAATGCATCGGTCACTTCCCATGATTTGGCCTTGGCTATTGCTGCTCCAAACGCGGTGCCCGCGCATGCAACGCAATGATCCTTTATTTACGGATAAGTTCTTAGACTACCCGACTCCAAAACTGTCGCACGAAGCACGACTCTCCTTGGAGTGGACGAGAACGGCTCTATCCTCTGTCAATTAGCGTCCGCGTCGCAAACAACGGTCGCGATCAGCGGGTGCAAAGCCCTACTTGGAATTGGCCGGGCATTTGGTGGACACCGCCGTGGATTCCGTCACCTCGGATAACCCGGGAGAACACGCCAAGTTCTCGCACGCCACGCGCTAACCAAGACACGCTGACAACACCAATGGGACCGCTCATGAGGCAATCTTCTGATCCCGGGCCTCCATTTCGCCGCTAGAGTGGCGACGCCAATTTCCCAAGATAGGCCCGCACCCGCGTATCTCGGCTGAGTTCCGGCACAGTGTCCGCGTACATCAATCGGCTTACGCGGTTTTCGTCATTGTTGACAAAAATAAAACGTTCACAGATCTCATTCATGATGTCGATATGCACGGGTTCGTTCGGATGCAGGCACAGAAAAACTAGCTTGCCGTCTTTGCGTAGCTTGCGAAAAAAATCGAGCATGAAGCCGATGTAGCCGTCTTGAGTGTTGAACTGCGGTTCGTCGAAGAGGTGAACCATCGCACGATCTTTTGTCGCGTGCTCCAGCATGAAGTTCGGTCGGTTTCGCTTGAACGAGCGCAGTTGGTACGACTGGTGATAGTGCAACGCAAGGCGGTCACGTTCGTTGTAGCGGACACGGTGGATGTCTTGCCCCGCAACCAACACGCGCCCCGAACTGGGCAGGTTGCCGCCGGTAATAAGTTCAAACATCGTGGTTTTGCCCGCACCGTTGGCACCCATAACGCCCACGATTGAGGGGGCCGCGATTTCGAAGTCGGCTTCCAGCGAGAACGTGGTCTGCTTCTGAATCAGACCGCGCTGATATTGTTTTGTCAGACGCTCAACGCGGAGTAGCGGTGTGCTCATCTCAAATTCCCAGAAGTTTGCGTTGCAATGCTGCGTCTGATCGTAGCGCCGCAGCGCTACTTTCGTGAACGATACGGCCCTGATTCATGATGTAGGCACGGTCAGATACGGCAAGTGCACTTTCTACGTTTTGCTCAACGAGCAATACTGCGACGCCTTCGTCTTTGAGACGTTTGATGGTCTTCATGACGTCCTGCACTACCTTCGGAGCCAGACCTTGACTGGGTTCGTCGAACAGCACCAACCCCGGTGCACCCATCAGCGCACGCGAAATCGCCACCATCTGCATTTCGCCACCCGAGAGGTTCTCGCATTCGCGATCCATCAGGTATTCCATCGCCGAGAAAATCTCGAAACACTCCTTTTCGCTCCATGCACGAAAGCGTGTTTTTTTTACTGCAATGCGCAAATTGCGGGTCACAGTAAGTGTCGGGAAAATGCGCCTGTCATCCGGCACCCAACCGATCCCCATACCGGCAATTTTGTGCGTGGGCAGACGGGTTACATCAACGCCATCAAAGTTAATGCTGCCGCGCTTCGGTGGCGTGAGCCCTAGGACTGAACGCTGCGTAGTCGTTTTGCCCGCGCCATTCGGGCCGAGTAGTGACACTACTTCGCCCGGTGCGATATTGAGCGACACATCGAACAGCACTTGCGTTTCGCCGTAATAGGTTTCAATGCTTTTAATGTCCAGCATGCTCACGCCAACGCTCCCAGATTCGAGCGCTGAACCCACGGGTTTTCGCGTAGCTGGTTGGGGGTGCCTTCGGCGATGACTTGCCCCCAATGAATGACTGAAATGCGGTCAGCCAGATTGAACAGAAATCGCATGTCGTGTTCGATAATCACAATGGTGAGTTGGCGTTTGAGTTGAGCGATTAGCTCGACCAGACGAGCCGTACCTTCTGCACCAAGGCCCGCAGTGGGTTCGTCAAGAAACAGCAGGCGTGGCTCGGCAGCGAGCGCGACGCCGATCTCCAGCGCACGGCGTTCGCCGTAGGATAGCGAACCGGCTGATATGTCAGCCTTGTCGGCCAGACCGACACGCGAAAGCACCGCAAACGCTGAGTCGCGCGCGGCGGTGTTACGACCGAGATCGTGCAGCATGGAGAAGCCCTGTTTACGCACGGTCGGGGATGAAAGCAAAACGTTGTCGAGCGCGGTTTCTTCGTTGAACAGATTCATGATCTGAAACGAACGGGAAATGCCTTTGGACGCAATCTCGCGCGGTGACAGCCCGGTGATGTCTTCGCCAGCAAAACTGACGTTGCCACGGTCGGGCCGGAAGCGTCCGGTGAGCACGTTGAAACAGGTTGACTTGCCAGCTCCGTTCGGCCCCATGATGCCAGTGAGTTGACCTTCCTCGAAGGTCAGAGAAATGTTTTCTAGAACGACTTGATCGCCAAAGCGCTTGTGCAATTGTTTCGCTTCGAACAGTGCCATATTCAGGCTTCTTTTGCAGCGGCAACGGGTAACGAAACCAATGTGTTCTGTGCAGCGAGTGACGTACGACGTTTCGCGCGCCACGCCTGCCAGACGCCTGCAACGCCGTTGGGTTGATACAGCACCATCCCAATAAACACCAACCCAAACCAGAGCAGCCAGGTCTCTGTGTATGCACCCAGCAAGTCACGGCTCAGAATGAATACCAGCGCACCAATCACAGGGCCCCAGAAGCTCACCAAGCCACCGCCAATCAGCACCATCATCACCACGAATCCGGAGTTATGGAGGCTCATCACGTTAGGGTAAGCCGACTGCTGCGCCATGGCAAAGAGGGCACCGGCCAGTCCGGCGATTGAGGCCGAAAGGGTGAATGCGAGCCACTTGTAGAGCCACACGTTGTGGCCGACGAACGAAGCGCGCATTTCATTTTGCTTGATCGCTCGTAACACGCGTCCGAACGGCGAATGCACGAGTCGCCAAAGCGCGATCAACGCTACAGCGAAGACAACTAGAGCGAAGTAGAAAAAGGCTTCGTTGCTACGCAAAGAAACGTCCGCGAAGCCGAGCGACAAGTCGGGCCGCTTGATGTTGAGCAGGCCGTCCTCGCCACCCGTTACCGAGTGCGATTTCATTGCCACGAACCAGAACACCTGTCCGAACGCAATGGTCAGGAGCGCGTAGTAAATACCTCGCCGATGCGAGATGAATGCGGCGACCAGCGCACCGAGCAGTGCCGACACCAGAATCGCGCCGAGCAGGCCGGCGATCAGTCCCGCGCCCGCTTTGAGCTGCAACAGACCAAATGCGTATGCACCGATCCCGAAGTAAGCGCCGTGGCCGAAAGAGGGCAAACCTCCATAACCGAGCAACAAATTGTGACCGAGAGCGAAGAGCATCCAGATCATGATTTCCAGCGCGAGATATTGGTAGAGGCCAATTTGCTTTAGCCACAGCGGCGTCGTGGCGAGCACGGCAACGGTGATAAGCATCGGGGCGGTGACAAGCGGTGCGTAGCGGGAAGGTCCAAGCATGATGAGTAGAAATATTTTTTTAAACACTCGACAAAATGAAATGTATGTTCTATTATTTAAAAATGCAAGAACATTCGTTTAATTTATTTCAAACCGACCCGTTCAAGTTATCTGACTTATGAGCCAAGCTACGAGCTACAGCAAACTGAAGGACGCGATCTCGCGGGCCTACCCTGACTTGTCTGGGCAGTTACAGCGCATCGCGCGATTTGCCCTCGAACGGCCCAATGAGTTTGCGCTTGGAACCGTAGCCGTCATCGCCGAGGCCGTGCATGTGCAGCCGTCCTCGCTGATTCGGTTCGCCAATGCACTCGAGTACAAAGGCTTCTCCGAAATGCAGCAAGTGTTTCGTGGCAATCTGGTTGAGCGTTCAACCAGTTACCGCGAGCGCATTGATCAGCTGCGCCGTCTGGAACGGCCGGGCAGCAAAGGCGGCTCGCTGCATCAATTTGTCGGCGAAGCCATCGCCGAACTCGGAAATCTGGAAGAGACCGTCCGCGCGGCCGACGTCATGGCAGCTGTCAAATTAATGTGCGGCGCGGATCGTGTTTATGTACTGGCGCAGCGTCGCGCTTTTCCGGTTGCCTGCTATTTGTCGTATGCACTAAGTCAACTGGACATCAAGGCCTATCTGCTGGATGGCGCGGGCGGCATGTTGAACGAGGCTCTCAAGAACATTACCGCGCGCGACGCGCTGATCGTCACCAGTTTTCGCAGCTACTCGCAGCCGGTAATCGACGCCGCTGGCCTGGCTCACGAGCAGGGCGTCCCGGTGATTGCGATCACGGACAGCGCGCTGTCTCCACTCAAGCCATTTGCTCGTGTCAGTTTTGAAGTGGGTTCGACGGTCGATCAGCCGTTTCGCTCACTGGTTGCGCCGTTGTGTCTGGCGCAGGCGCTGGTTGTGACTGCGGGACATCACCTGGCGGAAGCCTCCGTCAAGTCGGTCGCCGCCAGTCAATCGAGATCACGAGCCCAACCGAAAAAAGCAATGGCGACAAGCGATGGAGCCGCCACATGACGCTGACAAAATCTGGAGGTGATGATTTCCGGTCACTCGATTTGATCTGTGTGGGCCGAGCGGCTGTAGACCTCTACGGCGAGCAAATCGGAGGGCGACTGGAAGACATGCAGTCGTTTGCCAAGTATCTCGGTGGATCGCCTGCCAACACGTCCGTCGGAGCTTCGCGTCTGGGCCTGCGCTGCGCAATGTTGAGTCGCGTCGGTGATGAGCACAATGGTCGCTTCGTTCGCGAAACACTTGCCGCAGAAGGCGTTGACGTGTCGAATCTGAGGACTGATCCAACGCATCTCACGGCGCTGGTCATGCTTGGTATTCGTGATCGCGAAACATTCCCGCTCGTGTTCTACCGCACGCTTTGTGCTGACATGGCGCTTTGTGCAGATGACGTCGATATTGCATTCATCGCAACCGCGCAGGCGCTATTGATTTCCGGTACGCATCTGTCCCAGCCGGGCACGCGTGCCGCCTGCCTGCGGGCGATGCAAGCGGCGAAAACGGTTGGTACGCGCGTGGTGTTAGATATTGACTATCGCCCCGTGCTCTGGGGATTGACCTCGCCTGGGCTCGGCGAAAAGCGCTTTGTGCCGTCTGCCCAGGTAAGCGAAGAGCTTCAGGCGGTTCTTTACCTGTGTGATCTGATCGTGGGTACTGAAGAGGAGATTCACATTGCCGGGGGCAGCTCCGTTGATCTGGAGGCTCTGCGGACGATTCGCTCATTGTCCACCGCGCTCATTGTGATGAAGCGTGGGCCGATGGGTTGCGTCGCTTTCGACGGACCCATTCCCGCAACGATTGAGGGTGGCGTTACCGGGCCGGGATTTCCGGTTGAAGTGTTCAACGTCCTGGGTGCAGGGGATGCTTTTATGGCCGGCCTTTTGCGCGGATGGGTGCGTCGTGAACCGTTGGCGGATGCACTTCGTTACGCCAATGCCTGCGGTGCCATTGTGGTGTCGCGCCATGGCTGCGCACCGGCAATGGCGAGCTGGGATGAGTTGATCCATTTTCTTCAGTATGGCTCAAAGTATCTGCGCCTGCGCGACGACGAGGCGCTTGAAAATTTGCATCGTGCGTCGACGCGCCATCACCCCTGGCCGGAGTTGGCCGTATTGGCGTTTGATCATCGCGCGCAGTTTGAAGACATTGCAGCGCGGCACGGCGCGTCGCTGGATCGTGTCCCCGCGTTCAAGCAGCTTGTTGCAGGTGCCGCAGAAAGGGGTTATGCGGCGGCTAAAAAGAAGCACGTCAATTTGCGGCCCAATCAGCCATTTCCGCAGGCGGGTGTGATTGTCGACGGACGCTTTGGTGAAGATGTTTTGCCAACCGTCACCGGAGTCGGCAAGTGGGTCGCGCGTCCGGTGGAGCTACCGGGATCGCGTCCCCTTCGATTTGAAGACGGGATAAACATGGGACTCGCTCTACGTACCTGGCCGAAGGAGCATGTGGTTAAGTGCCTGGTTTCATATCACCCGGATGATGATTCGCTACTGGCTACTGCCCAAGTCGCATCGGTTCGGGCGCTTGCTGACGCTTGCCAGAAGACCGGGCATGAGCTTTTGCTTGAGGTGATCCCGCCGCGCAACCTGCCGCATACCGCCGACACATTAGCACGCGCGATGCAGCAGTTCTACTCGGCAGGCGTCTACCCGGACTGGTGGAAATTGCCACCGCCTGGTGATCGCGCTGAATGGCAAGCCATCAACGAGGTAATTGCCAAAAACGACACTCGCTGCCGTGGCGTGCTGCTGCTCGGGCTGGAGGCTAGCGAAGAGGCGTTGAAACATAGCTTTGCAATAGCTGCGGCGCAGCCAATGTGCAAAGGCTTCGCGGTGGGTCGTTCGCTTTTTGCCGATGCGGCAACAGCCTGGTTCGCCAATGAACTGGACGATAGTGGCGTCATGGACATGATCGCCGCTAGCTACGAGCGCTTGATTGATTTGTGGTGCGATGCTCGTGCCACGCCGTCCACGCCACTGCCTAAAGATATTCATGTAATCGCCAGCGAACTGGTTCAGAAAGAGATCGCACTATGACGCAAACTGTTGGATTTATTGGGCTCGGAATGATGGGCCACGGCATGGCGAAAAACCTGCTGGCCAAAGGCTTTGGTTTGCGCTTCGTTGCGCACCGTAATCGCGCCAATTTGCAAGATCTGATCGACGCAGGGGCCGTCGAAGTCGATACCCGCGAAGCACTCGTTAAAGGCGCTGACGTCATCATCGTTTGTGTGACGGGCACGCCACAGGTGGAAGAAATCGTTTACGGACCCGATGGGCTGCTTGCGGCGTCCGGCAAAGGGCTGTTCGTGATCGATACATCTACGGCTGAACCCGCGTCGAGCACGCGTATTCGCAACGACTTCGTGGCAAAGGGTGTGACCTTCATCGACGCGCCGCTTGCCCGGACGCCGAAGGAGGCAGAAGAAGGTCGCCTCAACACGATGGTCGGTGCTGAACTGGCTGACTTTGATCGGGTCCGCCCCGTGCTCGCGGCGTTCTGTGAAAACATCGTTCACGTCGGGCCACCGGGTCATGGGCATGTGTTGAAACTGATCAACAACATGCTCGCGATGACCACTGCGGCCGCGATTGCTGAGGCGGTCGCTGCGGCTGCCAAGAGCGGTTTGTCACTGCAAAAACTGTTCGACGTGATCTCTGTCGGCGGCGTGAACTCCGGCATCTTCCAAATGATGCTAGGGCGCGCGTTGCAGGGTGATTTTTCGGGTTTGAAATTTGCCATCGGCAATGCGCAAAAAGATCTGCGCTATTTCACCCACATGACCGAAATGTTGCCGACCACCAGCTACGTCGCTGAGGCTGCGCATCAAAGCTTCGTCCAGGCAGCCAATTTGGGTTTCGCCGATAAGTTCATCCCCTCGTTGTTTGAGGTTCAGGCGAAGCTCAACAACGTAGAGATTCTGTAGCCATTTTTTGCGCTCACTTCACTCACTGTTAACTGACACAAACCACATTTGAGCGAGATGTACTCTCGCCGCTTTTAATCAAGGAGAAACATCATGACCCAGTTGAGCCACGACCCAGTGCCCACGGTGGACAAGGATACCGATACCCATACGATCGCGCGAACGACTGCGAGCGCGACTGCGGCGCCTCATGCTGTTCAGGCCACACATTTAGCTGAACCAACGCGTCGCAGTTTGCTCAAGGCTGCAGGCCTTGCAGTCGCCGGAACTACGCCGTTCTTCGGCCCTTGGGCGCACAACCGCGTCTGGGCGCAAGCGGCGCAGCCGAAACCCCTGATGATTGGTCTGACTATGGACGCTTCGGGGCAGTACGCGGCCAGCGGCGGCATGGAGCGGCTGGGTGCGATGATGGCGATCAAGGAGTTCAACGACAAGGGCGGCGTTCTGGGTCGCCGCATCGAAGCGATTCACATGGACACCGAGACGACACCGGCCACAGGCTCCCGCGTTGCAGAGCGCATGATCACAAGAAACGAAGTTGCGTTTATGGTGGGCGCGCTGCACTCGGGCGTGGCTAACGCGATTTCTCAAGTGGCCCAAAAGTACGGCTGTATCTTTTTGAATACCAACTCCAGTTCACCGACTGAGGCGGGAAAAGACTGCCATCGAACGAAGTTCGTTTGGGATGGCAACGGTACTAACTTTGCGCACGCCATTGTTAAAAATGCGATGGCCGTGAACGGAAAAAACTGGGTACTGCTGACCAACGATTATGTTTGGGGTCACAACACGTCCAGAGCGACACGCTCCATTGTCGAAGCGAATGGTGGCAAGATCGTCGAAGAGCTCATGGTGCCGCAAAACACGCGCGACTTCTCGTCGTATTTGCTGAAGTTGCAGCAGTTGAAGCCCAATGTGGTTGCCACCGCGGTGGGCGGCGACGACATCAAGGCATTGCGCCAGCAGGTGGTGCAATTGAATCTGCAGAAGTCGATGGCATGGATCAACAACCAGCAGGACTGGCCGGATGTGTATGGCCTCGGCCCGGACGCGATATTCGGTGTGTTCGGCACGACGTGGTACTACCGCCTTGACTTGCCGGGCATCAAAGAATTCGTAGCCAGCTACCAGAAGCTTTTTCCGGGGATGGCGATCAAGGTTCCGGGCAACGTTTATCACAATTCGTACATGTGCACACGCGAGCTGTTGCGTTGTGTCGAAGAAGCCGGAACGACCAACAATATCGCCGTGATCAAAAAGCTTGAAGGCCGCAAGATGAGTGCCCGTGACCGTTTGCAGCACTTTGATGCGTGGATGGACCCGGTTACGCACCAGTGCCAACAAACGATCTATATGGCGAGCTACAACGATCAGCCCGCAGAGAAGGACGACATCTACAAAATACTCGCGCGTTCTGAGCCGAAAGATGTGGTCGACACCGACGCGGCAAAGATGTGCAAGCTCGAATCGTACGACGCGACGCCTAGCTACCAGCAGTAAAAAATACTGCACTGACTCGCCTCGTGAAGATGAGGTGAGCACCGACGAGAAAGCTCATGGATTTACTCCCTCACCTTGCTAACGGCATTACCCTCGGTTTGCTCTTTGCGCTGATCGCGCTCGGCTTCATGCTGATTGTGGGCGTGATGGAAACGATCAATCTCGCCCATGGCTCGCTGTTCGCGTTGGGCATGTATGTCGCACTTTTTTTTATCGCTCCCAAGCTCGGGTGGTTCCCTGAACTGCAAGCTGCTTACGTGGCACTGCCAATCGCAACGCGCTACGCATTAGCGATCTTTTTCGCGCCGGTGTTGGTGGGAGTGTTCGGCTTGCTCATTGAGCTGTGTTTACGCCGCACTTATGGCCGTGATCCGCTATATGGATTGTTGCTGACTTTTGGCGCGTCACTGGTAGTCGAAGAGCTTATCCGTTTGACATGGGGCTCGAACGAGCAACAACTGCTGCTCCCAGCATCGATCTCGGGTGCGTTTATGGTGGGCGACCTGATCTATTCAAAGTATCGCGTGTTCGCCAGTGCGTTTGCCATCATCGCGATTCTTGCGTTGTGGCTCTTTCTGCAGCGCACGCCTTATGGCGCGATCATCAAGGCTGGCGCGCACGACAGCGAGATGGTACGAGCCCTTGGCATCAATCTGGGCCGCTTGCGCGCAGCGGTGTTCGCATTAGGTGTCGCACTGGCGGCGCTGGCAGGCATCGTACTGGCTCCGATCTGGGGTATCCGACCACAGGTGGGTGTGGACGCGGTAGTTCCGGCCTTTCTGATCATCGTGTTGGGCGGTGTCGGTTCGTTGTGGGGCGCGGTCATCGCCGGTCTCATGGTGGGTCTGGTGGTGGGGCTGACGGGGGCTTATGCATCGGAGTGGTCCCTGATGTCGATGTATCTGTTGTTCATTGCCGTGGTGACGTTTCGCTCACGCGGTTTGTTTGGCAAGAAGAGTGTGCTCGAAGTATGAACAAATTCCCGTCTCTCGATGGCAAGGTTGCGCTGGTGACTGGAGCAGGTGGAACGATGGGCGGCGCGGTGGTACATGCGCTGCGAGCTGATGGTTGCCGCGTGGCGATGATCGACTTGAGCCTCGCTTCAATGAATGCGCTGGCAGCGCAGTATGGCGATGCGGTGCTGGCGATTGCCTGTGACATTGGCGACCCGGAAGCGGTTAGGCGTGCACACGAACAAGTTACGGGTCGGCAGGGTGTGGTCGAGATTCTTGTCAACAATGCTGGCATTTTGTCGAATAACAAAATCGAGGCCACGACGGTTGCCGAATGGCGGCGTGTGATGTCGGCTAATCTGGATGGAGCACTGTTCTGGTCGCAATGTGTGGTGCCCGCAATGAAGGCCAATCGCTGGGGACGAATCATCAATACCAGCTCTCTTGCCGCTAAAACTGGGGGGCTTACGGCCGGGACCGCGTATTCCGTGTCAAAGGGAGCGATGAGTGCGCTCACGTTTTCGCTGGCGCGCGAGCTGGCTGCATATGGCGTAACGGCCAACGCGATAGCACCGGCCTATGTCAAAACACCGATGATTACCGAGCAGTTAAACGAGGCACAACGTCAGGAATTGATTCGACAAATTCCGGTCGGCCGCTTCTGTGAGCCGGAAGAGTTTGCGCACACGGTACGCTTCCTGGCATCGCCGCTTTCTGGTTTCATTACCGGTGAGGTGCTGGATCTCAACGGCGGCCTTTTGATGGATTGATGTCGTGACTACAAACACAATACCGACCACCACTGATCTGCCTGCGTTGTTTGGTCTAAAGGGCCGCGTGGTGTACATCCCGGGTGGCTACGGCGGCATTGGCGAGGCCGTCGCCTGGGCGCTGGCAGCAGCGGGAGCCACCGTTGCAGTGTCAGGGCGCAATGCCGACAAAGCCAACGCGCTGGCGGGTCGCCTTCGCGCTGCTGGGCACGAGGCAATGGGCCTTGCAATGGACGCACATTCGACCGACAGTATCCGCAGTGCCGTGGATCAGGTTGCCCAGCATTTCGGCCTGCTGGATATTCTGGTTAACTGTATCGGGATTCAGCGTGAGGAGCGTCTGGCTGACGTCAGCGAGCTAGCCTTCGATGAAGTGGTGCAGGTCAACTTGAAAGCAGCGATGTTTCTTGCGCAAGCGGTGGCCACACATCAGGTTGCGGCTGTAAAAACCGGGCGTGCTGCGGGCCGTCAGCTTCATGTGCTCTCTGTTCGTGCGCAGCTCGGCATGAGAGATCGCGGCTACTCGGCGTACTGCGCGACCAAAGGCGCGCTGGCCATGCTTATCAAGCAGCACGCGGTGGAATTGTCAGAACATGGCATCACCGTGAATGGTATTGCGCCTACCGTAGTTCGCGGCGATATGGGGAGTCACTGGCTGACTAACCCGGAAACACGGCAACACATATTGCAACGCATTCCGCTGGGTCGGGTTGCTGAAGCCAGCGATTTGGCAAGTGCGGCGGTATT
>JBBRVM010000052.1:0-12263 GCA_038246865.1 Burkholderiales bacterium | reverse complement strand
CGTGCCCATGCCAGAGCGGCTGAACTGGCTCTGCACTGGCATATCGTTGGTTTTGACTACGCCCAGACCAGACGTCCCAAACACCGTGTCCGGATTCATCGTGTTGACGACTGGGTCCGCCATTTTGGAATTGGCAGATGACGACGGCGTTTTCTTGCGCCCACGGCTCCATAGGAACGCGCCCAGCAACGCCAAAATGCCCAAGCCACCGGCCGCAAGCGGCATCGGATTGTCGCCGAGCCAGTCAAACATGCTGGCTTCAGCTACGGGTGCCGCGGCTGGAGCTTTGGCCACAGCCGGTGGTGATACCGGAGTCGGCGCTGGCGCAGGCGGAGGTGGCGGTGGCGGTGGCGGCGCTACTACCGGTGCAGGAACGGGCGCAGGAGGCGGTGGCGGCGCAACTGGCGTTGGAGCAGGTGGTGGTGGAGGCGGTGTTGGCGCCACGACCGGCGGCGGAGGTGGCGGAGGCTGTGGTGCCACTACCTTGGGCGGTTCAACTTTGGCAATGGCGACAGGCGGAATTGGCGCGGGTGGCGGAGGTGCGGCTTTCGCTTTGGCTTGAGCCTCGGCAAGCGCTTCGTTCTTCAGCGTAAGTACCCGTTCCTGATCCCGTTTGATTTTTTCCAGCTGTGCCGTGCGCGACTGCTCTTCTTTCAGCGCTTTGGCTGCAGCGACTTTGCTTTCAGTCGACGACGACGGCTTGTTACGTTCGCCTTGGGATAATTTCAGTTTGTCGGCGGCACTAACCCCGCCGCCGGTATCGGCGACTGCGCCAGAAACTTTTCCGCTCGCGCGAGCGGCGGGTTGATCCATCGCAACGTTAGGCACGGAGTCGGCGACTCGCGCCGTGTAGCCACGCCAGCTTGCCGTTTGCGCGCGGACTTCGCTAATCGCATTGTTCTGGGGGACCGACTGTGCGTCGCTACCGGAAGGCACATTTAGTGTTGCTCCAGCACGCAACCGATTGATATTGCCGCCGATAAATGCGTTAGGGTTCGCACGCTGAATGGCGATCATCAATTGTTCGATGGTCACTCCGGAAGCCAGATTACGACCCGCGATGCCGGACAACGTGTCACCCGATTTCACGGTATAGCCCGAACCATCCCCGGAAGACGGCGGTGTAGGAGGGCTGCTGACGGCACTCGGTCGGGTAACAGGGGTGGATGGCGCAACTGGAGCTGCCGACGTTGCGCGCGCGGGCATTGACGGCAATGACGGTTGCGTCGGTTCCACCGATTGCGATGCGGCTGCACCCGGAGGATCCAGCAAAAATACGTATTCGCGCACCAGGCGACCGGTGCTGGAATTCACCTCCAGCAGCAGATCAAGGTACGGGTCGTTCAGCGACTGGCTGCTCACCAGACGCAGATACGGCTGGCCGTTGGCCCGTCGTAGCACTTGCGCGCGGATGGTTTGAACCACGCTCTGATATTCGACATTAGCCGCCCGGTACACAGCCGGAGAGGCGATATTTGCACGGATCGAATCGATATCTTCACCTGGCGCGATGGTCAGATCGACCTCGGCGACAAGTGGCTGCCCGAGCGGAGAGCTCACGCTAAGTCGGCCCAAGCCGAGCGCCCCAACATCCGTGGTGGCAATCAATCCCGCCAGTACAAGCGAAACAACGAGTGGTTTTTGGCGCAGCATGCCGCCCTCTTAATTCTGAAACTATAAGAAAAATAACATCATGGAGTTGCCGCTGCAAGCTCAGAATTAACTTTAAGTTTGGCGGACCATTAGCGAGCGCTCACTCCACGTTGTTACTGCGTTCAACAATACGCAATATATTGTGTTGTGAGCCGGTTTGGAGCACCACATGTTGTGCATCGGTGGCGTCAACGTTCAATGTCAACGTCATACAACAGTTTTGTAGATTTTTCGCTACAAAGCGGCGATCAGCGCGTCACCCATTGCTTTGGTGCCCACAATCTGCTCACCTGATGCGGCAATATCACCCGTTCGCAGGCCCGCCGCCAGCACTTTGCGGACGGCGGTTTCCAGTCGTAGCGCCAGGTCGGCTCGGCCAAAGGTGTAGCGCATCATCATTCCGAGCGACAAAATAGTCGCAATCGGATTCGCCTTATCCTGACCCGCAATATCCGGCGCAGAACCGTGAATCGGCTCGTACAAGCCCTTGTTATTGGCATCGAGTGAGGCTGACGGCAGCATCCCAATCGAACCGGCCAGCATCGAAGCCTCGTCAGACAGGATGTCGCCAAAGATATTGCCCGTCACGATCACGTCAAATTGTTTGGGTGCCCGTACAAGTTGCATCGCCGCATTGTCGACGTACATATGTGAGAGCTGGACCTCAGGATAGGTCTTGCCCATTTCGGTAACGACTTCGCGCCACAGGATTGACGTGTCGAGCACGTTTGCTTTGTCGACGCTGCATAGTTTCTTGCTGCGCTTCATCGCGGTCTCGAAGCCGACGCGAGCGATGCGCTCAACCTCCGAGCGTGCGTAGTGCATCGTGTCGTAGCCCTCGTCCTCGCCCGCAGCATTGGTGCGACGACCACGCGGTTGACCAAAGTAAATGTCTCCCGTCAACTCGCGGATGATCATGATGTCGAGACCGGCAACAATCTCCGGCTTCAATGAAGACGATGCAGCAAGCTCCGGGTAGAGCATCGCGGGACGCAAATTGGCGAACAGCTTGAGATCCTTGCGAATGCCGAGCAGACCCTGCTCCGGCCGCACGGCACGTGGCAAAGTGTCGTATTGCGGGCCGCCAACGCAGCCCAGCAAAATCGCATCAGCGCTGCGCGCCAGTACTTGCGTCGCTTCGGGATAGGGGTGGCCAAGTGCGTCATAGGCAGCGCCGCCCAAAGTACCGTGTGAAAGTGTGATTTTCTCGCCATCTGATTTCAATTTTTCGAGTACGCGCGCGGCCTGAACCATGATTTCAGGGCCGATACCGTCGCCGGGGAGGATGAGGATGTTCATTTTTTGTGGGCTGTGAGCTGTGAGTAGTGAGCGGTGAGCAGTACCGCGGCGAGTGACGAGCACTTACTGCTCACTACTCACCGCCCACGGCTCAGTGAATCAGGCAAGCCAGGGCTGTGCAGAAAGATGTTTTGCCTCAAACGCACGGATCGCATCCGAGCGACCGAGCGTCAAGCTGATGTCGTCCCAACCGTTGACCAAACGCTCTTTGCGCGAGGACGCGATGTCAAAGGCGAACGCAAAACTGCCATCCACCGCACGTACTCGCTGCGCTTCCAGATCGACCGTCAGCTGAAAGCCGGGGAAGGCCGCGCAGTCAGAAAACAGGCGATCTACTTCGACGTCCTGCAAGCGGATCACGAGCAGGCCGTTGTTAAGCGAATTGTTATAAAAAATATCGCCGAAGGAGGGCGCAATGACCACGCGGAAACCATTCTGCTGCAACGCCCAGGGCGCATGTTCGCGCGACGAACCACAGCCGAAATTCTGCCGGGCAAGCAAAATAGTTGCTCCCTGGAAACGCTGTTCGTTCAGCACGAAATTGCGATTCAGCGGTCGCTGGCTGTTATCCACTCCGGGCTGCCCGACGTCCAGATAGCGCCACTCGTCAAAGCAGTTCGGGCCATAGCCTGTTCGCTTGATCGACTTCAAGAATTGCTTGGGAATAATCGCGTCGGTGTCGACGTTGGCCCGATCCAGCGGCGCAACGAGACCAGTATGGGTGACAAACTTTTCCATGCGCTACTTCTTCTTCGCGACGTCTTCGATTTTTTCGCCCGCTTTTTGAACGTCCTTACCCACGCCCTGCAGCGTGTTGCAACCAGCGGCAACGACAGAAAAAAGTACAAGAACGACGGCGGCAGATACACGTTTCATAACAAATACTCCCAATTCAATTACCCGAAGCGACGAACGTCTGCGAAATGTCCAGCAATACCCGCAGCCGCAGCCATGGCCGGACTGACCAGATGCGTTCGACCACCGGTGCCTTGACGACCTTCAAAATTACGGTTCGAAGTCGATGCGCAGCGCTCACCCGGGCCCAGACGATCATCATTCATGGCGAGGCACATTGAGCAACCCGGTTCTCGCCACTCAAAGCCTGCGGACTGAAAAATCTTGTCGAGACCTTCCTGCTCGGCCTGCGCCTTCACCAGTCCGGAACCCGGCACGACCATAGCTAGCGTGACGTTATCGGCGCGACGACGGCCTTTAACAACGGCCGCAGCGGCTCGCAAATCCTCGATGCGCGAATTGGTGCAAGAGCCAATGAATACCTTGTCGATCTTGATGTCGCAAATCTTCGTGTTCGGCGTGAGCCCCATATACACCAGTGCCCTCTCAATGCCTTCACGCTTGGTGGCATCTTTTTCCTTGTCTGGATCAGGCACCCTTCCTTCAATCGATACGACCATTTCCGGTGACGTGCCCCATGTCACTTGCGGAATCAGCGCGCTCGCGTCAATCACAACGGTGCGGTCAAACGTTGCGTCGGTATCACTCACGAGGGTGCGCCAATGCTTCGTCGCAGCATCCCACAATTCAGGGGTGTTCGGAGAGAACGGACGGCCCTTGACGTAGGCCTCAGTCACCGCGTCATAAGCCACCATACCGGCTCGGGCTCCAGCCTCGATGGCCATGTTGCACATACTCATGCGTCCTTCCATCGAAAGCGAGCGCACAGCCTCGCCACCGAATTCCAGCGCGTAACCGGTGCCACCAGCGGTGCCGATCACGCCAATGATCGCAAGCACCAGATCTTTCGCCGTGACGCCAGTCGGCAGACGACCATCGCAACGCACCAGCATCGACTTCGATTTCTTCTGCGGCAGGCATTGCGTCGCCATGACATGCTCGACTTCGCTGGTGCCGATACCGAACGCAAGTGCAGCGAATGCGCCGTGTGTCGAGGTGTGTGAGTCGCCGCAAACGACCGTCATGCCGGGCAGCGTCGCTCCCTGCTCGGGGCCGACGACGTGAACGATGCCACGGCGAACGTCGCCGATACGGTAATAAGTCAGCCCCAGTTCCTTGGCGTTCGCATCCAGCGTCTCGACCTGAGTGCGTGAAACCGGATCGAGAATCGTGGTGAATCCGGGCGTGGTTGGCGTATTGTGATCGGGCATCGCAACCATCGACTGCGATCGCCACGGCTTGCGCCCCGCCAGCTTCAGACCCTCAAAAGCCTGCGGACTGGTCACTTCGTGCACCAGATGGCGATCAATGTAGAGCAGCGCTGTGCCATCGCTCTCCGTGTGAACCACGTGAGCGTCGAAGAGTTTGTCGTAAAGCGTCCGGCCAGCCATATCAACATCCGCTGCTGCGCAGCACTTAATGAGCGAACTTGCAATTTTAAGCGCTTGCCGCCAACGGCTGGGCGCGCAACTGCGCTGCCCGCAGAACCGCAGCGCGAGTGTCGGCCGGGAGTAGAAACGCTGCGTCGTCGGCCTGCGCGACCAGCGAAGAATCGAAATGCACAAATCCAGCGGAACCGATGCGCACGCGCCCGGCCTGCAACAGGGCCTCAAACGCGGAGCGGAACTGCGTACGATCTGAGAACTCTGGCGCGTTGAAAACATGTGTCATCGCCAGATGCTGTGCCGCTTGCTGGCACAAATTTTCCACCGAGTCACGGCTCATGCTGCCACTTTCGGCTCGCACCACCAGCGACAGCATCAGCGCGTGTCGCGTCAGTGTCGGCCTAATGACAGACGCGAGCAATTCCAGGTGCGCGGCGCTATCGGTACCTTGCGCCGCGGCACTGACGACGCTCGCTTCCACTTCTTCAACGATCCAGCCGTCGGAGACAAGTGTTGCCATCGTTTGCTCGAAGGCCGCGAACGGCGGCACTGACGACGTTCTGCCATGTTCACCATCGCTGCCCGATTCAACCAAATCGATCCATGGCGGCAAATACAACTCCGACGCCAGCAAGTCGTAGAGTTCACGCGTCTGGCGAGCGAGCTTGGTACGTCCGATGACTCCATGCTGAACAATGAGGCAGGCAATCAAACCCGGCAGCGCAAAGCAGTGCAGCACGTTGTTGCGAAAGTAAGTCAGGGCCACCGCAGATTTTTCGTTAGCCCTGACCACATCGCCCAGTGGATGACTTTGACGCGTGAGATAGCCTAGGCGAGTTGTGTGATTGATCGACTCGTCGCCTGAGAGTGTTGTCGCGAACAATTCTGAGGCCGTGTGCGCGCTTCGCGCCAGTCGTAACAGCCGTTCGACAAGACTCGCCAGCTGCGCGGCGTCGGCAGCGTGCTTGGGCGTTGCAAGGAGCGTTGTGGCCAGAGCAGTTACCGGGTTCAAATGTGCCGCCCCGTTTATGCGCTCGGCAATCAAGCGCGACAACTCGGTCAATGTTCGTTTCCGCAAGCCCTTGTCTGCAAGCCAGACATCCATGTCTACCGCGCCCTGGTCCTCAAGCAGCTCGCCTAGCGTGATCGGTTTCGCGAAGGTCACGCCAACCGTGCCGTAGCGTTCGCTGCGCAGGCTCCTGATCGTTGAGAGCAGGCCGAATACCGACTCCTGGCGCTTCTTTGCACCAGAAAGCTCCTCGGTATAGCTGCCGCCCTCGATCAGTTTTTCGTAGCCAATGTAGACCGGCACGAACAGGAGCGGTCGCGAGTGTTCACGCAGATAACTCTGCACGGTCATCGAGATCAGCCCTGCCTTCGGCGGAAGCATGCGGCCCGTTCTTGATCGCCCGCCTTCGACGAAATACTCCATCGGAAAGCCGCGCTTCAGCACTTGATGCACGTATGCTGCGAACACCTCGCCGTACAACTCATCATCCTTAAACGAGCGGCGCAGAAAGAACGCGCCACCGCGACGCAACAAGCCACCGACGATAGGTAAATTCAGATTCGCGCCAGCAGCCACATGCGGCACTGTCAGCCCCGCCCGGTGGATCACGTAAGAGAGCAAAAGATAGTCAATATGACTGCGATGGCACGGCACGTAAACCAGAGTGTTGTCGCGCGCGAGTGACTGCAACCGCTCCGTTCCGACAACCGTCACGCCCTCGTAAATGTGATTCCACAGACGACCGAGCAGGCGCTCTCCGACGCGAACGACGAGATAGGAATAGTCAGCCGCGATTTCCCGAGCTACCGACTCTGCGCGACGCTCTACTTTCAACAGCGTCGTTTTCCTGGCGTCAACCTCGGTCGCCATCGCGGCTCTCACCCGCGGCTCGCGCAGCATACTGTCGATTAGTGTTCGCCGATGCGACAGATCAGGACCAATCGCGGCTTCCCGTTCAGTTCGGAATTCGGTACGCAGCAGGCGTGCGACGCGGCGCACGATGCGCTCCTGACTCAGCCCTTCGACTTTCGCGAGATTGACCACATCGCGCAGAGAAATGGCCTCATCGAACTTGGCGACCACCGCACGTCGATAAAAAATGATTGAGAACAGCTTGCGCAGCCGCGAACGCCCGCCCCAGCCCTCCGCTGCCCAGATTCGTAACCAGCGCATACCTCGCAACGGCGGATCTTCGCGCTCTTCCCGCTCAGGTGCTCGACCCCAGAAAATGCTCACCGGGACCAGGTGCACGTCACTGATCTGGCCGTCAGTCACGGCGCTGACCAGCCTCGTTAAACGGTCAGCCGACACCCCGCTGCGATCCTCATGTAGCGCAAAGAACGAGCGGCGTTCCTGCAAGCCGGGAATGACCAAGGGTGCGTGTGACATCGGCGCATCTTCAATGCGCGTGAGCCGGTCAAGCATTGCGCTGTCGGTGAGCGACCGTCGTGGCAGAACATAACAAACAGGCATATGTTGTGAAATGTGCAGCGGCTGCGGAAAAACCTGCACCTCAACCCACAGCTCAAGCAAGCGCCTGACTGCTGCACGAAACCAGCGATGGGGCGAATACCAGACGTCATGTGTGTTCATCCGGGATTGCAGGCTTTCTTGATCAATTCAGCGGCTCGCGATGTCGCAGATTTAGAGTCGCAGGCGACCACTGCGCCTTCAAAGCTACGCAACCAGGTGATCTGACGTTTGGCGAGTTGGCGGGTCGCGAACAACGCTCGCTCAAACATCAAAGCTTCAGGTGTCCGGCCCTCCAGCACATCCAACACCTGACGATAGCCTACACAACGCATCGACGGCATGTCTGCATTCAGCTCGAACCGCTCGCGCAGCGACCGAACTTCGGCAACAAGTCCCTGCTTAAACATCGCCGCCAATCGCTGTTCGCAGCGCGCATGCAACCACGCACGATCTTCAGGCATCCAGCGCAACACCAACGTTTCAAGCCCCGCGAGCACGGGCTTGCGCTGCCCTTGCATTGACGACAACGGCGTACCTGTCAACCGCCACACTTCAAGCGCACGCTCGATTCTTTGCGTATCCGTGGCGGGCAGTCGGGCTGCCGTTACCGGATCAACGGCAAGCAATTTATCGTGCAAAACTTCAATGCCATCGCGCTCGCGGTCGGCAGCAATTTCAGCGCGAATCGCTGCGTCCGAGGGCGGCACGTCGCTCAGTCCACGAACCAAAATGTTGGCATACATCATGGTGCCGCCAACCAAAAGCGGCAGTCTTCCTCGAGAATGAATCGCAGTAATTGCGGCGCGACAATCGACGAGAAAGCGTGCTACCGAATACGTCTCAACAGGCGAAATCAAATCGATCAAATGATGCGGCACTCGCGCCTGCTCTTCTGCGCTCGGTTTGGCAGTGCCAATATTCATGTCGCGATAGACGAGCGCCGAATCGATGCTGATGATTTCAGCGTTGAACTGCTCCGCGAGTTCAAGCGCTGCAGCACTCTTGCCAGATGCGGTAGGACCGACTAACAGAACAACAGGAAGTGCCATCAGCGCCCCCGCATGAACAGCGCGTCCAGTTCTTTGAGCGTGAGCTGGTACCAGGTGGGGCGGCCGTGGTTGCAGGAGCCTGCGCGCTCGGTGGCTTCCATGTCGCGCAGCAACGCGTTCATTTCAGCCACAGTCAGCGCCCGATTGGCGCGAACGGCGGCGTGGCAGGCCATCGTGGAGAGCAGTTCATCCCGGCGCGATTCGATCATGGCGCTGACGCCGAGTTCATCGAGCTCGGCGAGCACGCTGTGCAGCAAGCCTTCGGGCGCGGCGTCGGCTAACAGGCTGGGTATGCTGCGAAGCGTCAGCGCGCGAAGACCCACCACGCCGACATCGAAGCCGAGCGCAGCCAGCGTTTCGCGGTGACTCTCCGCTGCAGCGACTTCTTTTTCACTGGCGTTGATGACGCTGGGGATGAGTAGGCGTTGCGTGGCGACGGCATCAGAGGCTTGCGATTTCAGACCTTCGTAGACGATACGTTCGTGCGCGGCGTGCATATCGATGAGCACGAGGCCGTTCACATTTTGTGCGAGGATATAGATGCCGTGTAGCTGCGCGATTGCGAAGCCGAGCGGGAACTCGGTGGCAGATAGTGGGGGTGCAGAACCGGCCAATGTGGCTAGATTCGGTGTGGCGTTCGCTGACACCGAACCGAGTTCAGACGGAGCAGGCATCGCCGAAAAAAAGTGAGGCGTGATTCGCTCTGACACGCCGAGCTCGAGCGCAGCGGCGCGCATTGGATAGATTCCGGTCCAACCGGAATTCGATGTCGATGCTCGGCTTTGCGATGAGTCGCCAAACAATTTCGTTGCTGCCGACACTGCGGGTCGTTCGGCTGCATTACTGCTCATTGCTCGCTCTATAGTGCGCCGAACAAACTGATGCACGGCCTGCGAATCGCGGAAGCGCACTTCAGTTTTTGCCGGGTGTACGTTGACATCCACCGCGCGCGGATCGAGCGTGAGTTTGAGCACAAAACCAGGCGCAGCACCACCATGCATCTGGTCGCGTAACGCATCGCGAATGGCATGCAACACCACTTTGTCGCGCACCCAGCGGCCATTCACAAACAGATGTTGGGCATCCCGATTCGCCACAGCGCTGTTGGGCTTCAGCACAAAGCCCTCGATGGCCAGCAATCCCGCGTCAACGCTAATGGCCACGCTGGCGTCAAGCCATTCCGCGCCGAGCACGGCGGCCACGCGGGACGGCCAGCTTTGCACTGGCCAGCGCTGCGCAGCGCGACCGTTGTGCGTCAGTTGCAACGCAATCTCAGGGCGCACCAGACCGACACGCCGCACTGCATCCAGACAATGCGCGTATTCAGTGCCCTCAGACTTCAGGAAGCGACGGCGGGCAGGTGTGTTGAAGAATAATTCCGCTACGGTCACCGTTGTCCCGATTCGCGCGCTTGCCGGTTCGGGTGCGCCAATCTCGCCGCCCTCCACCTTCATGCGAAACGCATTGGCCGCACCTGAAGGGCGGCTGGTGAGCGATAGCCGTGCGACCGACGCGATGGAAGCCAGGGCCTCGCCGCGAAAGCCAAAGCTGGCGACCGCTTCCAGATCATCCAGCGATGAAATTTTTGACGTTGCATGCCGCGCAATCGCTAACGGCAGTTGCTCCACCGAAATGCCGCAACCATCATCGGTCACCTGCATCAGCACCGTGCCGCCGCCAGCAAGTTCGATGTCAATGGCGCGCGCACTACCGTCGACAGCGTTTTCGAGCAATTCCTTTAGCGCAGCGGCGGGACGCTCAATGACCTCCCCGGCGGCGATCTGGTTAACCAGGTGATCGGGCAAGCTGCGAATTTGTCGCAAAGCGGCGACAGCCCCATTTTGCGCGGGTTTCGCGGCGATCTCTGGCAGAATCGCGAGCGGCTGCCGGGGGTGCAGAGCATCGCCCGAAGAGGCGGGATCAAAAGGAGCGCGTGGATTCACGCGAATGATTGTATGCGGCTGATTTTTTCGACAGTTTCATTGTCGCTTGCATTGGCGGCGGCATGTCCGCTGCATGCGCAGCGCGACGGTGTGGTGCTGTCGCCGCCAGCCGCCATGAAAATCGACGGCATACCGACAATAAGTCACGCGCTCGCTCAGGAGATTGCTCCGTACGGCGACTTTGCAGCGACGCGCTTTGTCGGATGGCATCCGGTTGAACAGGACATGCTGATCCTGCGTCGCGCAGGCAATAGCAACCAGCTCTTTTTTCTCGCCGACCCAATGGGCAAAGCTCAGCAATTGACCAAGGGGCGTGAACCCGTGCGCGCTGCGGCGTATGAGCCCAAACGTGGCGAATACATTCTTTTTGCCCGAGATGTGGGTGGCGATGAGGCGACGCAGATCTATCGCCTTGACCCGAAGACGCTGGTCGAGACGCAACTGACGCCTGCGGGCGAACTGCATTCGCTGGGGCCATGGAACCACGCTCAAAACAAAGTGATTGTGATGGCGCGTGCGCTGGATCGCACCGGCAGGCGAGAGCACGCGAGTGTGGACGTATTTGCGATTGACCCGTTGCAACCGGAAGCGCGCTTCAAGCTCGCGAGTCTGCAGGGTGCTGGCTGGCGCGTGGTGCGCTGGCTGGATCGTGAAAATCGACTGATCGTATCGGAATTTCAGTCGTCCACCAACAGCAAGCTCTGGTCGCTTGATTTAGCGACCGGCAAACGAACCGAGCTCGGCGATAGCGAAACCGAAAACGATGAAGCTGCGATTGATCGCTGGTTGTATCGCAAGAAGTTCGATGGCGATTTCGGCAAGTTGTCTCGCGTTGATTTGCGTACGGGCGACCGCCAATGGGTGACCCGCGACATGGAAAACGACGTTGATAGCTGGTCAATCGCTCGCACCGGCAAGCGCATCGCGGTGCTGGCCAACGTGGCGGGCAAGACACAACTGAAACTGTACGACACCGATTTGAATCCGCTGCCGGTGCCAGCGCTACCGCCGGGATTGATCTCATCGGCGAGCTGGCACCCGAATGGGCGCGACCTCGCGCTGGCGATTGAATCGGCTGAATCACCGGGTGAAGTGTTTTCGCTGGATGCGGAAACCGGCCACGTTTCGCGCTGGACGCAGCACGCGTCAGTTTACGGTGTTAAACGACCGTTTTCCGAGGCTGAACCGATCGCGTGGAAGAGCTTCGACGGACTTGCCATCACTGGCTTTATCCATCGCGCGGCGGTGAAGGATTTTCCGGGGAAACGACCGGTCATCATCTCGATTCAGGGCGGCCCGGAAGGCCAGTCGCGACCGGGCTTTCGCGGCCGCAGCAACTACTGGATTAACGAGCGTGGCTACGCCGTGATTTATCCCAACGTACGCGGCTCAGCCGGGTTTGGCAAGCGTTTTCTTGAAGCCGATAACGCGAAGAAGCGCGAAGATTCGGTGAAAGACATTGGTGCTCTGCTGGACTGGATTGCCATGCAGCCTGACCTTGATGCCAGTCGCGTTGCCGTGATGGGCGGCAGCTACG
>JBBRVM010000051.1:0-12290 GCA_038246865.1 Burkholderiales bacterium | reverse complement strand
TACCGAGACGATCACCGTGCTCAAGAAAACCATCGACAACAACCCGAAGATGGTCGAGGCGTTCGTGAAAGCCTCGATGGAAGGCTGGAAGAGCTATCTGAAGAACCCCGCGCCCGCCAACGCACTCATCAAAAAAGACAATCCAGCGATGACCGATGAGCTGCTCGCCTACGGTCTGTCGAAGATGAAAGAGATGGGCATCGTCGACGGCGGCGATGCAGCAAAACTCGGCATCGGCATCATCACCGAAGCGCGCATGAAGCAGACGTGGGACATGATGGTTGCAAACAAATTGGTGGATACGACAAAGGTGAAATTCACCGATGCGTGGACGGATAAATTTGTTAAAGATGTGAAGGTGATGCCTTAAGCAAGCAGTCCCCTCTGCCTTGAGGGGAGAGGGTTAGGGAGAGGGTGATGGTTCATTCCGTCGCCAAGTTGGTTTGAGCGCTGCGTTCACCCTCTCCCCGGCCCTCTCCCCTCAAGGGCGAGGGGGGGGGTAGAACAAGATGAACAGCAAATCTCCCGCCGTCTTGATCGACGCTGCCGAAAAGACCTATCCCAACGGCACGCGCGCACTGCTACCCGTCAACCTCACAGTGCAACCGGGCGAATTCATCACTTTGCTCGGTCCATCCGGCTGTGGCAAAAGCACGCTACTGAACCTGATTGCGGGCCTGCTCGCGCCGAGCGCGGGGCGCATCAGCGTGTGGGGCGAATCACCGAACGCGCAAACTCAGGCGAAGCAGCACATTTCGTTCGTATTTCAGGAGGCAACGCTCATGCCGTGGGCGCGCGTCGCCGCGAATGTGCGCCTGCCGCTCGATCTGCAAGGCATCAATAGCGCCGACGCGGATCAGCGTGTGCGTGATGCGCTGAAACTCGTCGGCCTCGAAAAATTCGGCGAATCCTACCCGCGCGAACTCTCGGGCGGTATGCAGATGCGCGCGTCCATCGCGCGCAGTCTTGTGACCGATCCGGCGCTGTTGTTGATGGATGAACCGTTCGGTGCGCTGGACGAAATTACGCGTAACCGGCTCGACGATGAATTGCTATCGCTATGGCGTAGTAAAGGGCTCACGGTGATCTTCGTCACGCACTCGATTTATGAGGCGGTCTATCTGTCGTCACGCGTGGTGGTGATGGCTGCCAGACCGGGCCGGGTGATCGAAGAGGTTGCGATCACGCCAAGCGTTACGCGAAACGATGCGTTTCGTGTGTCCACCGAATTCGCTGCGTACGCGAAGCAATTGCAGGACAGTTTGTTGCGGGCATCCGCGAGTGTCGATGAGGCGCTGGCGTGATCGGCTTTACCAATGACGAAGCGCACCAGTCCGACTCCCCTCCCCCCTCGTGGGGGAGGGGTTGGGGGAGAGGGGGCGGTGGCGTCCGCTATCGAGTCTGCTTCATCGCCACGATCACCCTCTCCCCAGCCCTCTCCCCTCAAGAGAGAGGGAGCCAAACGGCGTACTCGTGAAACGAATCGTCTTCCCCGCAATAGTCGCCTTCATCCTCCTCGCCACATGGCAAGCCTGGGTGACGGCCTACGACATCCCGCAGTTCCTCGTCCCCAGCCCACTGGTCGTTGTGCAAACGCTGATCAAAGATTGGTCGCTGTTAGGCGCAGCATTGCTCGTCACGCTCAAAGTCACCTTTCTCGCGCTTGTCTGCTCGGTGCTGATCGGCGTCGCCATCGCGTTTGCTTTCGTGCAAAGCAAATGGATCGAAACCGCATTCTTCCCCTACGCCGTTTTGCTGCAAGTCACGCCAATCGTGGCCATTGCACCGCTCATCATCATCTGGGTGCAAAGCCCGACCGCATCGCTCGTGATTTGCGCCACGCTGGTCGCGCTGTTTCCGATCATCGCGAACACCACGCTCGGGCTGCGCAGCGTCAACCGGGGCCTGCAAAGTCTGTTCCGCATGAATCGTGCGACGCGCTGGCAGACGCTGGTTCGGCTGCGCATTCCGAGCGCGTTGCCGTACTTTTTTGGCGGACTGCGTATCTCATCAGGGCTCGCGTTGATTGGCGCAGTCGTCGCTGAATTCGTTGCAGGAACAGGTGGCACAGGCGCAGGCCTCGCGTACCAGATTTTGCAAAGTGGTTACCAGTTGAACATCCCGCGCATGTTCGCTGCGCTCGCATTGATCACTGCCACCGGCGTCGCGCTATTCGCCTTGATGGGTACGTTGTCGACGTGGGCACTGGGCAGTTGGCACGAAAGCGCGCTGACCCAATCCGATGGCTAGCGCAGGTTCCGCTCACGGTGCATTGAGAAAGCCGCGGCAACTTGCGGCACCGCATCGGCAGGGCATCGGCGGCGCGTCGCTGTCGTCAGCCCGCACTCGGTAGTCAAGCAGCAACTCTTCCTCGGTGGCGATCTCGCGCAGGCTGACAAAGAAAAGGCGACCTTCCGTGATGTCCACGACCACGTTTGGCGCACAACTGTGATTGATGAATTGCGCGCCGCTGCCGCCGACCGCGCCATCAATCAGCCGCTCTGGCGCGACCCAGAACAGGTACAGATACGGTCGCTCGCGTCGTCGCTCGGCTTCGCGATACCCGATGCGCTCCCCGGTGTACTCGATGACGCGGACGTTCGCGGGAATCACTTGCGCGGCAAAGACGCCAAAGCGATGGATGGGGGACGGCCTTGCCTCAAGCCTGAACGCCGTCGCCGTACTGTCTATTCGCGGTTCGACGGGTTCTTCGGTAAGCAGAAGCAACTCGTGCGGGACATCGGTCATCGAAGGCATCTCCGTTTTTCGAAATCTCAACCCGTATTTAGACATACTGCGGCGTTGCCTACGCTTTGCTGCGTCATAAATCGCACGCAAGAAGCACCAAACAATCGTCAGCAGCTTTTTGCTACAGAGCCGATTGAATTGGGGCTATAGTCGGAAAGTGAATAAAGTCGATATCTGTCATTTATAGCGTTTAGCCCCAATGAAAGAAGGCTTTCATGAAAAAGCTGTATGTTTTGATTGAGCCACATTTTTGCTTGTAAACTCTACCCATGATTTTGCAGAAATTTCCCGCACAACCACTCACCGCCTTCGGCGTTGGGCTGCGCGTTCATCAGGGCGCTTTCAGCCGCTCCTCCCGCTCCCGCTAGGCGGGACATCCTTTCTTCTCCCCTATCGTTGTCATGCTGAGCCTCGCGAAGCATCAGGTGGATTTCCTTGCGCTGCTCCACCATTTGGCAGGTGCCACCCGATTCTTCGCCGCTGGCTCAGAATGACAATCAAAAATTCAAATTCACGAGTGACACATCATGTTTGACATCAATCTTCTGCGCAACGATATCGCAGCCACCGCCGAGCGCATGAAGGCGCGCAATTACGTTATCGACACGGCTGCGTTCGAGGCGCTGGAGGCCGAGCGTAAAGCGCTGCAAATCCAGACGCAGGAGCTGCAACAGCAGCGCAACACTTTGAGCAAAGCCGTCGGCCAGGCCAAGGCTGTGAAGGACGAAGCGAAAGCGCAACAGCTGCTCAACGAGGTCGCCGCTGTGCCGGACAAAGTCAAGGCGAATGAGCTTGCGCTGGCGGGTGTGCAGGAGCGCGTGAATGCGATCCTGATGACCATGCCGAATCCGCCGCAGGCGGACGTGCCCGTGGGCAAGGACAGCGACGAAAACGTGGAGCAGCGTCGCTGGGGCACCGTCCGTTCGTTCGATTTCGAAGTCAAAGACCACGTTGATCTTGGCGAAAATCTTGATCGAGTTGGCGGAGAATGCGCTCTTGACTTTGCCGCCGGAGTTAAGTTGTCGGGCACCCGGTTCACAGTCTTACGAGGAAAGCTGGCGCGTTTACATCGCTCGCTTGCTCAGTTCATGCTTAATACCCATGTCAATGAGCATGGCTTTACAGAGTGCTACGTCCCGTACATCGTCAATGATGAAACGATGACAGGTACGGGTCAGTTGCCCAAGTTTGAGAAAGATTTGTTCGCGATTGGCGTCAACGTTCGGCTCAACAAAGACAAAACAGACCAGATACTTAGCCACGCACAATGCTTTCGAAAAGGGGAGTGGTCGGGCGTGCGCGTCTTGCAAGAGATCGGAGAGACGCTTGGTTATGAATTGAACAAGAGCCTAATTCTCAACAAGGACGAGGAAATTGATTCGCGAGTCGCCAAACTGGTCGCAATTGACGACGACACTGCCGTTGCATTCTCGCTAGCAACGCTTGTCGCGCAATACACATTACCTGCATATCTCATCCCGACCTCGGAGGTCTCGCTGACCAATTTTGTGCGCGACACGATGGTCGACGCCGCACAGCTCCCGATGCGCCTCACCGCGCACACGCCCTGCTTCCGTTCAGAAGCTGGCAGCTACGGGCGCGACACTCGCGGCATGATTCGTCAGCATCAGTTTGACAAGGTCGAGATGGTCTACATCACGAAGCCCGAAGAATCGAATGCGATGCTCGAAGAGATGACCGGCAACGCCGAAAAAATCCTGCAAAAACTCGGCCTGCCGTATCGTGTGATGCTGCTCTGCACCGGCGACATGGGCTTCGGCGCAACGAAGACTTACGACCTTGAAGTGTGGCTCCCCGCGCAGAACACCTATCGCGAAATTTCAAGTTGCTCGAACTGCGAAGCCTTCCAGGCCCGCCGCATGGGCGCGCGCTACAAAAACGCAGCAGGCAAGAACGAACCGGTACACACGTTAAACGGCTCGGGCCTCGCTGTAGGCCGCACTCTTGTCGCGATTCTGGAGAATTATCAAAACGCAGATGGATCGGTTACGGTGCCGGAGGTTTTGCGGGCGTACATGGGCGGGGCGGAGGTCATCCGGTAGCACGTCCGTCGAGACGGGTGCGCACCAAAGTGCGCACCTTACTTGGCTATGGACGCTTTTTCTTTGCGGTGCCGTGCCCGACGTGTTTTGACAACGGCTCCACGCATTCGTGAATAATCTCGCCAGTTTCGATGTCGGTCACGCGCTCGACATACTCATCGGTGTCTTTGTTGAACATGCGAAATTTGCGCACCATTTTTTGACGGGCGTGGCTAATTTCATAACCCGTAAATGATTCAGAGCGAACTTTCTTTTTACTAGGAAACGAGAGGCGTTTGATGCGATCCCACAACGAATCGAAGGCTCTAATTTTCTCGTTGATAATCACCACATGTAAGCGCGCGGTCGAACCACATTGTGGACAAGCAACATGTGGGTCGATAGTTAAATCTATGTCAGTTAATAGACCATGGCAGTTGCGCAAGATTCATCGCGGTGAGTCATGATTCAGAACCTCAATGCGGTTGCGGGCATTTGACGAATTGGTAGCGTAGGGCGGGCAGTGCCCGCCTCGTGAACTATCGGGCGTAGCCCGCCATTATCAGCGCTTCGGGAGGAGCACAAGGCGGTCAGTGCCCGCCGTACCTGTTCGGGTTCCTCCCCCTTCAAGGGGGAGGCTAGGAGGGGGTTGGGTTTTGACTTGATTTAGCAGAGACGCGAGTCGAACCGAAACCCATCCCCACCCCAACCCTCCCCTTGAAGGGGAGGGAGCCGTTGCAGCTACGATACCAACATGGATCAAATCGACACCGTAGTCATCGGCGCAGGCGTAGTCGGCCTCGCGGTCGCGCGAGCGCTCGCTCTGCGTGGGCGTGAGCTGCTGGTGCTGGAGGCGGCGGACGCTATCGGAACCGGCACCAGTTCGCGCAACAGCGAGGTGATTCATGCCGGCATTTACTACGCAGCCGGGTCGTTGAAGGCGCGGTTGTGCGTTGCGGGCAAGGCGCTGCTTTACGCGTATTGCGCCGAGCGCGGCATTGCGCACCGGCGCTGCGGCAAGTTGCTGGTGGCGACGAGCGTGGAGCAGTTGCCGCAACTGCAAATGATCATCGACAAGGCCGCCGCTTACGGCGTACACGACCTCGTGCTGCTCACGCAAGCCGAGGCGCAGGCGATGGAGCCACAACTTAGCTGCGTGGCCGCCGTGCATTCGCCGAGCACGGGCATCATCGACAGCCACGCGCTGATGCTCTCGTTGCAGGGCGATCTGGAGAACGCGGGCGGCATGGTGGCGTTCAACACGTCGGTGGCGAGCGCGAAAGTCACGCCCGACGGCATCGAACTCACGATGGCAGACGGCACACAACTTTTGTGCAAGCGCGTGGTGAACGCCGCCGGGTTGCATGCGCAAGCGCTCGCGCATCGCATCGATGGTCTGCCGGCCGAGCACGTGCCGCCCGCGTTCTTCGCGAAGGGAAATTACTTCACGCTGTCCGTCCGTTCACCGTTCACGCGGCTTATTTATCCCGTGCCGCAGGCGGCAGGTCTGGGCGTGCATTTGACGATTGACATGGGCGGACAGGCGAAGTTCGGGCCGGATGTGGAGTGGGTGAATTCGCCGGATGAGTTGACCGTCGATCCCGCGCGCGGCGATGCGTTCTACGCCGAGGTGCGCAAGTATTGGCCCGAACTGCCTGACGGCGCTCTACAAGCGGGTTACGCAGGGATTCGACCGAAAATTCAGAGCCCTACCGAGCCTGCGCGAGATTTTTTGATTCAGGGGCCGCAGGAGCATGGTGTGCCGGGGTTGGTCAATATGTTCGGGATTGAATCACCGGGTTTGACCAGTTCTTTGGCGTTGGGGGAGTTTGTTGCGGCGAAGCTGGAGGTGTGACGCTTCGGAAAGTCTCCCCTGCGAAGTAGGGGAGATGTCGCCGCAGGCGACAGAGGGGTTGCTGGCGTAGCTGAAGTTTTCGCTCTTGGCACCGCCGTGACCCCTCCGGCGCTTTGCGCCACCTCCCCCACTTCGCAGGGGAGGCAAAGACCTTGCGCCTTCGCGCTTCGTGTAGAGTCAGCCTCATGCAGAAGAACAAACCAGAACCCGCCGCCCCTGCGATGCCAGAAGTCCGCGCTGGTCAATCCATCGAACTTCTGAAGGCGCTGCACATTCTGACTGTCGACGGCAAGATGAATCAGGATTCGCGGCGCAAGTTGAAGCAGGTTTATCACCTCGTTCAATTTATCGAGCCGCTACTCGCGCAGGTGCTCGCCGAACGCGGTGGCGTGACGCTGGTCGATCACGGCGCAGGCAAATCGTATCTCGGCTTCATCCTCTACGATCTGTTTTTTAAGGGCATCGCAGCGCAATACCCGACGAACAAAGTGTGGGGTATCGAGACGCGTGCACCGCTGGTTGCGGGCGCAGTCAAGCTCGCAGAGCAACTGGGCTTTTCGCAAATGGCTTTTCTGAACGAATCAGTCGCAGAAGCGATCACCACAGACAAACTCCCAGCGCAAATTGACGTCGTCACCGCGCTGCATGCCTGCGACACCGCAACGGATGACGCGCTTCGCTTCGGCCTGGAAAAGAAGGCGAAATTCATCGTTCTCGTGCCCTGCTGCCAAGCCGAAGTCGCAGCGCATCTGCGCAATGAAAAAGGCGAAACCACAGCGATCAAGAGCATCAGCGAACTCTGGCGACACCCGATTCACACTCGCGAATTTGGGAGCCAGATCACCAACGTACTGCGTTGCCTGCTGCTCGAAGCGAACGGCTACAAAGTCACAGTGACCGAACTGGTCGGCTGGGAGCATTCGATGAAGAATGAGCTAATCATCGCGCAGTTCAAAAACTTGCCGCGCAAGGCGGCTACTGAACGGCTGAAAGAGGTGCTTGCTACGTTTGGGCTGGAAGGTATGCGGGAACGATTCGCGGTGCCCATCGCCTGAAAATTCAGCGTCCCTCAACCCAGCTGGCTGGGACGAGATGATTCGTGACTTTCCATCGGACTTGGCGGCGATTGCAAACCCGCGCCGTGCATCGCTCGCGCAAACCGCGGCTCGCCGCGCAGCGCGTCGAATGCCGGATCGATGAGGACATTGACCAGCCAGTAATCACCTTCAGCCGCTGCCCGTTCGAGCCACGTGAGCGCAGCCTCAGCCTCACCTAAGGCGACGTGTGCCGCTGACCGATAGACGGGTGAAAAGTAGCGGCCAGCGAAGTCATGATCGAACGCAATCAGCGCAACTCTTGCTTCGTCGCGACGCTGAGCTGCGGCAAGTGCACGAACACGTTCCAGCGCGACGCCACCGAGTTCAGGATTCTCAGTCCAGCACCCGGAAATTTCGGCGACTGCTGCGTCTGCACTACCCAGCGCGATCAATGCACTGGCGTGTGCGATGTGCACGATCAGGTGTCCAGGCTCCATCTCCAGCGCCTCTGAAAAAATGCGCTCCGCGCGCGCGAAGTCCCGCTGAAAATAGGCCAGCGATCCGAGGTTGTGGCGCATAAAAAACGCGAACGGATCGTGCGTGAATTCGGCGTCGAACATCCGCTGTGCCTGATCAAATTGCCCACGAAATATTAACCACCACGCAAATGAGCTGCGCGCGCCCCACGATTCGGGGCTGTTTTTGAGCGCCGTCTCAAAAAGAACCTGACCGCCATCGAGGTCGAAGCGATAACGGCACAGATAGGTGCCCTGCAGCGAATCCAGCTCGGGGTTGTCCGGCTCAATCGCTCTCGCTCGCTCTATCGCTGCGGCCATGGCAGGGCCTTGGTCGCCTGCCTCGGGCGGCACACCGAGATGACCGGCAATGTTGATGCGCGCCCAGCCAATCGCGCGATATGCAGCTGCGAATTCAGGCTCCTGCCGGATCGCGTCTTCGAACAGTGCGAGCGCTTTACGATAGCCGTCAAGCGTGCGCGTTCGCATCATGTACCACGCCCGCTCGTATGTCGCTAAAACGGTTGCAGGCAAATTGGCTGGAACGATGCCACGCCCTGCGACTGAAAATCCGCGTGACAGACTCGAAGGCACTGCGACCGGTGCGTGATCGATAAACCTCGGTCGATAGTTCCCGGCGACCATTTCAATTCGCAACGTCGTATCCGCGCCTTCGTCGGCGTAGTAGCGCTCCAGTTTCTGACGTACGCGCGCAGCTTCTACCCGGACAATCGAATCGGTGGTTGAATCAAAGCTCCCAGCGTCGCGCTGAAACACCTCGAGCGCGATGGTCGATTCTTTGAGCCGTCCGTATTCCGCATTGAGCGTTGCAGCGACGACGTGTTGAAGGAACGCGCGATGGTGCGCTGATCGACCGATTGCACGGCTGGCAAGAATGCGCTCCAGAGATTCCTCGATGAGTGCGCGCCGCGAAGCATGGTTCTGCGCAACCTGATTTAGCCGATCATCGGTATTCCCGCCGTCAGTCACGTCGCCCTCGCCAGACTTTGCTCAATTGTTAACGTTTTAGTAACGCTATCACTTAAGGCAGATCGTCGCTCATAAAGCAACATGCAGTGGTGTGGGCGGTGGGGTGTTTTCGTGTAACGCCGTGTTACCTCGAATTTAGGGTGACGGCGGTTTTTCAAGTGATGTTGTCCCTAGTATCGCCAACACAGGTTAAACGTCAGCGACCCAACCGAGGGCCGCGACGAAAATCGTGGGGTGCGACGTGTCTCAATTTTTCTTTCTCCGTTCTGCGTGCGCCAAGGCGCTGCTCTGTGCGCTGGCGTTCGCGGTCCCAGTAAGCCACGCGGCAGAGCACAAATTCTCGCTGCTGCTGAATACTGACAATTCTGCGGCTACTGGCTGCGTGGTAACGACCGCGGACGGATCGTTTAGCGGCGTAGAGCGCGTCAATACGGCGGTCGTCACCACCACGACAACCACCGCCACGGTTACGCGGCTGGAGCAGCAAACCTGCGTCGGAGGAGCGCTCACCGCCGCGACGACGTATGACGCAGGCGGCTGGAGCGCAGGGCTCGGCAATGGAACCAACGGCAGCGCGGCCATTGAATTTTCAGTTCCGCTAACCAGCTTGCCGCCGGGCGGCACGATGAAGGCGTTGGCCGTAAGTCGCAACGCGCTCGGGCAGCAGGATGCGACTGGCAGCTTCCTGATTAATGTCGCGAACGCCGTTGCCATCCCGGCGTCGCTGCCCGTTCCGTTGTCAAAAGGGCTCGCTGCGCTCATCGCGTTGCTCGTTGCCGTTACTGTGGCACTGCGCCTTCGCCGCCAGGCGTCTACGCGGCTGATCACGTTTGTCTTTGTCGGTGCCGTCATTTCTACGCTCGCTTGGGCGGCAACCGTCGCGCGCGACGGTAATGTCGGCGACTGGATCGGCGTCAGTCCGGCGGTCACCGACGTCAGCGGCGACGCACCTGCCAATGCCGACATTCTCGCCGTCTATCACCAACAAGACGCCAACAATCTCTACATTCGGATCGATGCCGACGTGCGGCTCGATGTGCCGGGGAATCTTGCTCCCGTCGTCAATGCGGGTTCCAACCAAACCATCGCATTTCCGGCGACGGCAAATCTGACAGGCAGCGCGACCGATGACGGGCTGCCGAACCCGCCCGCCGCCCTTACCTATGCGTGGACGAAGTTTTCAGGCCCCGGCACGGTAACGTTTGCCGCAGCCACCAGCGCCGCGACCACAGCAACCTTCGGTGTCGCCGGTAACTACGTTTTGCGGTTAACCGCCAATGACAGCGCGCTGACCGGCAGCGCTGACATCACGATCGCTGTGAACACGCCATCGAACACGGCGCCGGTCGTCAGTGCTGGGCCCAACCAAATGATCACGCTACCAAGCGTAGCGACGATGGCGGGCACTGCCTCCGATGATGGCCTGCCGAATCCGCCTGCTGCTTTGACTTACGAGTGGACGCTTGTGTCGGGGCCGATCAACGGTGTCGTGTTTGCGAACTCCGCTGCGCTGAACACGTCCGTGACGTTTCCAGCAGCGGGCACCTATGTGTTGAAGCTCACCGCGAGCGACAGCATTTTGTCGACCAGCAGCACGGTTGAAATCATCGTCCAGGACTCCGGCCCCAAGTTGGTCGCCATCGCTGATCGAACGATCCCGGTCGGCGTGCGCTTTCAACAACTGTTGGCGGCGAATGATGCGAACTCGAGCGACACGCTGGCGTTCAGTCTCACAGCTGCGCCCACAGGAGCGGTGCTAAATCCTTCACCCGTGATTGACTGGACGCCGGGCAACGCGCAGCTTGGCGCGCACACGTTTGCCGCCAGGGTCACGGACGCGCAAGGACATACCGATGACGGCACGTTCAAAATCACCGTGGTTGCACGGAATCGTGCACCGCAGTTAGGTGCACAAGCAGATGCATCCATCCCTCAGGGTGCGGTGTTTTCGCGCGAGCTAGTAGCAACCGATCCCGATGGCGATGCAATCACCTATGCCGTTTCAGCAGCGCCCACAGGCGTAGTCATCAGTGGTGCGAACGTGACCTGGTCAACGACAGGCGTCGCGGTGGGTGATTACGCGATCACCGTTAAGGCCTCCGATCCAGCCGGACTCTTTGACGCGAAACGATTCACCGTGAAAATCACGCCCTCAGCCGCTCCAGTAGCCGTTGACGACACCTACGCAACGCGCCTCGGTCAGACGCTGACAATTCCCGCGGCCGGCGTGCTCGGAAACGACTTCAGTCCGAACGGCGCAGCGCTTTCTGCGATCAAACTGAGCGACCCCGACAAGGGCACGCTCTCTGCCTTCAACGTCAACGGCGGCTTCACCTATCAGGCGCCAGCGACGCCTCCCGGGTCGGTGTTTACGCCAGTGCTGCGTCACAACAAGGAGCTCTCCGTTGGCGGCCCGCTTGGTCACACAATGATGATTGACCTCGATGGCGACGGCAAACCGGAAATGGTGTTTAGCGGTGAAAACCACGGTGTCTTCGCAATCCATGCCGATACCGGCAACGTGCTGTGGGCGTTCAGGGGCGACCCCTTCACCGGCTGCTCGCCGTTCGTAGGCCGCCGTACGTTAGCCGCTGCGGACATTGACGACGACGGTAAACCAGAGGTGATATTCGCAGGTTCGTGCTCGGCTGACACCAACAACAGCGCCATGCGTATCGTGGCGCTGAATGGTCAGGACGGCACGGTGAAGTGGATCTCGCCTGCGCTGGCTGCCATACCGGTGCTTGGTGATGGAGCCAGTCTCACCGACTATGCCGTGCCAACCATAGCGCGCCTTCACACTGGCGAATCGCCGAGCGTGTTGATCAACGTGCAATATGCGGGGCTGCACAGATACGCAATTTCTGGCTACGATGCCTTTTATGAGCCCGCATGCCGCTTAATTGTGGAGACTGTCCCAGACGGCGACTACCAGCCTAATCCCGCTTTCCCGGCGCACTACCAGCAGTGTCGCGGCGTGATCGTGCTCAATGGCGCTGACGGAACCGTACGCCAGCGCATGATCGCCAGACAAACACCGATAAGTGGGCTCGACGGTGGCACCGAGCAAACCGGCTTGTCAGCCCCCGTGGTGGTGGATCTC
>JBBRVM010000050.1:0-12340 GCA_038246865.1 Burkholderiales bacterium | reverse complement strand
CCGCCGGTGAGGCCGGTGCCTGCGGTAATGCTGGTCACCGTGCCGCCGGTCGCACCGCAGCCCGCGAGTAAAAATGAGTTGCCCGCCGCCGGAGTGTTTCTGCTGCCGCTGCCCAGATTGAGCCCGTTGGTGAGCGCGACACCGCTGAACCCGGCGAGCTTGCGGCTGATGATGGTGGCGTCGGCCACGGTCATGGTAGGTTGCCGGTAATGTTCATGCCGCAACTGGGGCAGTTGATCGTGGCCTCCACGGTCGGGGCGTCCACCGCGCTGATGTCGGTGCCCGCAACCAGCGGCGCGCCGGTAATACCCAGCGCGTAGCGGGTGAGGATCAGCCCATCAACCGCGAGCGTTGAGTTGCCATCATCGAAGGGGCAGACCTGCGCGTGCGCTGCGGTCATGAGCAGCGTGGCGAAAATGGCTGCCGCCCGTCGGCGGTGCCGCTGCAAAGTGGAGAAGATTTTGTGACGTTCTGTGCGGTGTTCATGGGCTGGGCGTCCGGTTGCTGAGTGAAAAGCGCTAAGCCGCGCCGTTGGTGTTTGCGTAAATAGCGAGCCTCGTAAGGTGGGCACCCCGTGCCCACGCGGACGAACCAAGGTTGCCAATGTCAAAGATGGCGTGTTTCGAGTCACCCCACGCGTGGGCAGGGGCTGCCCACCGTACGTCCGAGTCGCCATCGCTATTTCGCCGTCACGGCCTGAATCAAACTGATCGCCTGAGTGCGCGTCAGGTAACTGGTTTCAACCCGTTTCATGCCACCGCCACCGAGTTCAACAGCGACGATCAACTTTGCACCGCGCGTAGCAATGCCCGCGCGCTTACCTGGCTGAGCCAACTCGGCAACGGCCTGACGCGTGTCCTTTTTGTCGCCTGCAGATTCATCCACGGCGACCTTCAGCCACTCGTCGAGATTGCCTGCGTCGGCACCGGTTGCCATCGATGGCTTGTGGTGATGTTTCACCACCACCATAACCTCGCGCATGACGTTGCCTGCGCCGGTGTCGGTGCGCGACCACGAGCACGCCGTGTATCCGTCCGAGGCCTCGGCATCGATATTTTTCAAGCCAGCACCTGCCGCTGCCACGAGCTTGGCGGCGGGTAGCAACTTCGCGCAGACGGCCTGAGGCGTTTGCGCTTGTGACACCGCTGCCATCATTGTGAAGCTCACGGTAATAGCCAGAGCAGGCGTGACGAGCGCATTCAAGCGGTTACGTCGGGAAATAGTCATCTGAATCTCCAATTTTTAGTGAGTCAAAGTTAGTTTTGATAGGTTCGCCATAGAAGTAAGGACGCAAATTCTTTTGCAGTCGCGCCGCTAAAACTAGAGCGACGTCAAGGATGCCCAGCAGTCGCACGCTGCACACAAACTCTTGACTTAACGGTTCACGAGCTGTGGCTCTTGCGGACAAATACACCTGCGCTACGCGCCATCTCAGATTCGCATCAAGCGGTGAGAGCACGTCGACCGGTGCCGATGGGGCGGCTGCAGCTCTCAAATTATTTTCCCGCCTGCGCAGCCGCCGCACGAACCCGTTCCTTGCCTGCCCGCTCCCTGTCGTGAGCCCAGAAATACTGGGCGACAAATCCGCCCGTCAGCAAAAGGAAGAAGAGATAAACGAAAGTTTTTTTGAATACTGGCTTTTGAGTGAACTTGACGAACTGAAGGGGGTACCGCAATGGGCCGGGAGCAGAGGTCGCCGAGGCTCCGGGCGTCTGATTCAGTCCGACTTGTCCCTGCCGCTGTCGCAGCACGCCGAGCAGCCATGCGTACAGCGCCAGCGGTATTGCAGCCAGTCCCACCCAAAAATAGCCAGAGCTGTCGGGCGGATCCAGCGAGGGGCGAGCAGCGTGTGGATTACCAGCCTCGTACCACACCGGACGTGAGGCTTTTGTTGCCTGCACTACGGGTAGGGCGGCCTCGCATTCAGCCCATGATCGGTACGGGATATCGTTGATCGTGGTGAACGACCGGACTGGCTGCGCCGAGCGTTCTACCGGCGCGCCTGCGGCGTCATACGACTGGCTGTCCTGAGTTTTGAAGCCATAGGTCACGCGCATGTGGCCAGCGTCCAGGGCCGACTGCGCCCTGCCGCGATAGACCCTGCATTCCGCCTGCACAAATTCGCCCACCGTGGCCACCGGGTTTACCAGTCTGGATTTCTCGAAGTCGCTGGCCTCCACGAAATACATCAGGTAACCAAGTCCCATGGGAAACAGCGCGATGAACCACCACTTAAGCACCACTTTCGACTCGATTTCGTCGCTCGGTGGCGCGCCAGCTTTGGTCGTTGCGCGTACGTCGACCCGTCGCTGGCTGGTACGACGCGCCTTCATGGCAATACCATCCCGCATTGCGTGATCAAGTATTTGCGAATGTCGCGCGTGCCGTTGCCACCCCACAGGTTTCGTGTTGCGTCGGCGGGGAATGTGATGCCGCCGATCACGGCACTACCCGTTAATCCGAGCATCACGCGCGTGACGATCAAACCATCAATCGTTGCTGTCGTTTTTCCGTCGCCGTCGATATCGAACGAGCATTGCCGTGCGCCGAATGGGCCGCCTTCATAGCGTGCAATACAAAAATCGCGGTTCGGTGACGCCCCACAACTGCCCGCCACGACAATGTTGCCCTCAGCATCAATAGCGACAGCCCAAACCCTATCGTCAGCATTTGTGCTGATCGGTGTGATGACGCTGCCATTGGTTGAAAACGTGTTGTCTTGTGAACCGTCACTGTTGCGTCGGGCCACACAAAAATCATAGCCACTGCCGTCTTCACAACTGCCTGCCAACACAATTTTTCCGTCAGTTTGAATCGCTACGCCCTGCGCAGAATCTGCACCGATACCGATGCTGAACGCTAACGTGCCGTTGCCGGAAAAGCTCGTATCGAGCGAGCCGAACGGGTTATAGCGCAACGCGCCAACCATGGTGTCGCTGCCGGTCGATGTCGTCGCGCCTGCCACGATGATCTTGCCATCCGCTTGCATGGCCAGCGCAAAGGGCGCATCGATAAAGTTGCCGATCGCCGTAGTCACGCGTCCGTCAAAATCAAAAGAGGTATCGAGCACCCCTGTGCCCAGGTAGCGCGCTGCACAAAAAAACGCACTCGATGGGGAGGCGCGGCAGTACCCTGCGACCACAATTTTTCCATCGGACTGCATGACCACTGATCGCGCGACATCATCGCCTGAGCTGACGCGCGTCAGCACCTTGCCGTTGCCCGAAAACACATTGTCGAGGCTGCCGTCGACGTTGTGGCGCACGACGCAGAACGTGTCATTGGCACTAAGTTGGCACGTGCCCGCGACCACAATTTTGCCGTCGCCTTGAATCGTAATGCCCTCCAGCGCATCGTCGCCCGTTCCCACAGCGGTCACGACCTTGCCGGTGCCTGCGAAGCTCGCATCAAGCGAACCATTGACCGTATAGCGAACCAGACAGAAGTCACGACTGCCGACGATCCCGCATTGGCCCGCCACCACAATTTTTCCATCCGTTTGTATTGCGACCGCGTACGCGTCTGAATTGCCCGAACCCACTTGCGTAATGGTCTTGCCGTCGTTCGAAAACGTCGTATCCAACGCCCCGCTGCGCTCAAACCGCGCCACGCAAAAATCACGTACTGTCGGCGTGCCACATGAACCCACCACCACAATTCTGCCGTCGGGTTGAAGCGTCATCGCGTGCGAGACGTCGTCGTTCAAGCCGATGGCTGCGATGACTTTGCCGTTACCCGATCCGAAGCTGGGATCAAGATCGCCGGGCGCGGCAAAAGCAATGCGGGTCAAACCCATCAAACTGAGCAGTGCCAGAGATGCCAGCAAAGCAACGCGTGCCGCGACGCAACCAGGGAAGGATGCGTGGGTACAAATCGCAACGGTGGCGTGTTTCGAGCGACCCAACGCTTGGGCACGGGGTGCCCACCCTACATGGCTTGCAAGTGGATAAATTTGTTTCATATCGCTCGACGGTGTCACAGTGGCGAAGGCGCTGACATGACGCGCCGCAAATAATCTTCGATCACCTGGAACGTGGTTCGGGTGGCCGTACCGCTCACGGCGTTGGCGATGAGCGCTGCGCCGCGAATGCCGAGTTGGTAGCGGGTGACCATCAACAGATCGGTGGTGACGAGCACTTGTCCATCGCCGTCGATGTCGAGCAACGGGCCGCCGCCATCGAGCGCGACGGCGTAGAGTTCGGATACATTGTTAGTGCTCTTGTCACCGATGAACGCGACCCATTTCGAATCGGCGCTGATCGTGAGATTGTTCACATCACCGCCCGCGACGAGTTCACCTGAAATTTTCGTTGCCATCCCACCTGCAATCGGCACGCTGTAGAGTTCGGTGACGCCTTCGGTGTCTTTGTCAGCGGTAAAGACGACCCGTTTGGAATCAAGCGTGATTTGAAAATCGTCGCCGTCAACATTGCCACCCGCGACCATCGGTGCGGAAAGGTCAACACAACTACCACCGTTGATGGGTGCGGAGAATAGTGCGTCGGTCGATGTCGCTGCGACCCTGGCGACGAAGGCCACACTCATGGAGTCTGCGCTGATCGCGAACTGGTCACCGAAAACGCTGTCACCGGGCCCCAACAAAGAACACAAGGGTACGGTTTGATTACCGGTGAGTGGCGCGCTATAGAGCCGCTGCGTGGAGCCAGTTTCAGAACTTTTGTAGATCGCCCGTGATGAATCCGGGCTTATCTGGAATTCCTCGACTTCACCGTAGAGTGCAACCGGGCCAGAAATTTTGATCGGAGGCGTACCGCCAACCCACACGCTGAAGAGTTCGTCGACGCCATCAGCGTCCTTGTCCGCTCGGAAGACGATGTCCGATGCGTTCGGCGAAAACGCAAATTCTTTGACGTCGCCTCCAGCCACCAGCGTTCCGGAATGTGTGGTTGTTGCGCCACCCGTGATGGATACGCTGTAGAGCTCGGTCTTGCCCAGCGTATCTGCGTCAGCCCGGTAGGCCACGCGTGAGGTGCTTTGCGTACTAATCTTGTAGTCGTCGGAGATCGCGCCGCCACTCACCAAGGGTTTAGAAATCTTTGTAACTACGTTGTTGTTAATGTCCACGGTGTAAAGCTCAAAGACATCGCTGGCATCGAAATCCGCCATAAAGACGACCCGCAGCGCGTTGGGGCTGATGCGAAATGACGTGACGTCGCGACCGGGCGTGGCGCTACCTGCAATCTTCTGTCCCGAACCCGTTGCGATGGGCACACTCCAGAGCTCGTCCCGGCCAGAGATTGTTTTGTCCGCGATGTACACAACGCGCTGTGAGGTGCTGCCGATCTCATAGGACTTCACATCGCCGCCCGAGACCAGCGTGCCGGAACGCTTGACTGGTAGTGCGCTGCCGTCAATGGGCACGCTATAGAGTTCAAATGTTTCGTCGATCTCTTTGTCGGCGCGAAATACGGCGTGGACACCGTCCTTGGACAGCTGGTATGACAAGACCGCACCGCCGTTGACCAGTGCGCCAGAAAGATTGACAGCGCTCCCGCCTGCAATCGGTGTGCTCCACAGTTCATAGGGGCCAGTTGCGCTGATTTTTGCGAGAAACACCGCCCGCGCGTTGGCCGGATTCGCGGGCGTCGAAACACGCGTAAAAGAGGCGCTGTCGGTATTGGGCGGAGAGAGCTTTGTGGGCGGGGCCGCGTAGGCGACGGTAGCGGCGACGAAGGTCAGCATCGCAAAGGTTGAAGTCAACGTGCCGGAGGTGGTCAATGTCTTAAACATGGTTAGGCTCGAATAGAAGTAGTGGTGCTAACAAATAGGCATGGCGAGGACGGGGATTGTGTGCCGCACGTTGTTGCGATGCGTGCGTTCGATAATGCGTATAGAGGCGCAGCTCGTACGTATTGCGCCATGTCGACACGCAGCCGGGTAGGGTGGGCATCCCGTGCCCATGCGGACGAACCCGGGTTGCCAATGTCAACGATGGCGTGTTTCGAGTGACCCGACGCGTGGTCAGGGGCTGCCCATCCTACGCGCGGGCTGTTCATGGCGCGAGCGACATTCCGCATTGCGTGACGAGGCAAGTGCGGATTGAAATCCACGTTGGGCGTTTAGCCTCAGTGGGGAACCTGATACCTAGCGCGATGCGCTCGTAAATCAGCGAACCGGTGGCGGCCAGCACTTTGCCGTCGCTATGACTGGCGAGCGCGGCGGCCTTGTCATGACCATCGGTGCTGATCGGGGCGATGTCGATGCCGTTGGTTAAAAAGGTTGCGTCTGGGGCGTCATCGCCATTGCGGCGAGCGATGCAGGCGTCACATCCGCTGCCATCGTCGCAGCTGCCCGCAAAAACAGTGCTTCGGTCAGCTCGTTTCGTTGCGGCTCGTTCGGAATCTGCGACCGCTGTGACGTGGGTCAACACTTTACCTTCTCCTGAAAACGGGTTGTCATGGCTGCTGTCCTGCCTGCGCAGTTGCTGCGCGAAGCCGCGCCTTGCCTGCACGCTCTTTGTCGATGGCCCAGAAAAATTGGGCTACAAAGCCGCCGATCAAAAACAGGAAGAAGAGGTAGACGAGTGTCTTTTTGAAAACCGGCTTTCGCGTAAATTTCACGAATTGCAGGGGATACCTCAAGGCATCGGGTGGAGGCCGTGGAGGCTTCGGACGCCTGATTTAGTCCAACTTGTCCGTGTCGCTGCCGCAGCACTCCCAGCAGCCATGCGTAAAGCGCCAGCGGCAGTGTTGCCAGGCCTAACCACAAAAAGCCAATGCTGTCGGGCGCATCCAGCGAGGTGCGCGCAGCATCCGGACTGGCGAGCTCGTACCAAACCGGGCGTGACGTTTTCCCATCCCGCATCAAGGGCAGGGCGACCTCGCATTCAGCCCATGACTGGTAGCTCACGTCTTTGGTTGCAGTGAACAACCGTAACGGCTGCGCCGAGCGCTCTCCCATCGCCCCCGCAGCGTCATAAGACTGCCCGTCCGGGGCTTTGAACCCATAGGTTACGCGCATGTAATGCGGGGATACAAACGCACCCGCCTTGCGATAGGTCCTGCATTCCCCCCGCACAAATTCGCCCACCGTGGCCACCGGGTTGACCAGTCTGGATTTCTCGAAGTCGCTGGCCTCCACGAAATACATCAAGCAACCGAGTGCCACGGGAAACAGCGCGATGAACCACCACTTTCGACTCGATTTCGTCGCTCGGTGGCGCGCCAGCTTCGGTCTTTGCGCGTGCGTCGATCCGTCGCTGGGTCACACCACGCGCCTTCATGGCAACGCCATCCCGCATTGCGTGTTCAGGTATTTGCGAATGTCACCCGTGCCGTTGCCACCCCACAGGTTTCGTGTTGCATCCGCCGGGAAGGTGATGCCACCGATCACGGCGCTGCCGGTGATGCCGAGCGCGATACGGGCGTGAATTAACGAGTCGGTGGTGGCGAGCACTTTGCCGTCGCCGTCAATGTCCAGCGAACAATTGCGGGCACCGAACGGACCGCCTTCCAGGCGCGCCACACAAAAATCGGGGTTTGGGCTGAACGAACAGAAACCGCCAAGCACAATCTTTCCGTCTGATTGAACGGCAACACCGAACCCATAGTCATAGTCGAAGGCGTCAAATTGAACTGAACCGAAGCCATTCGCCGCAAAACTCTTGTCGATGCCACCTTCCGCGTTAAGCCGAGCGAAGCAGAAACTCCTTCTGCCACCAGCCTCGGCGCAGTGCCCAGCCAGCACAATTTTGCCGTCGTTCTGAAGCGCCACGGAATAGGTAAACGCACTCTTTGCGGGATTGCCATGAGCAATATCGACTCGACCGAAAACCCCAAACGTGGAGTCGAGCGCGCCCGTTTCTGTAAACCGCAGCGCGACGGCGCACTCTACGGGCGCCGAGCAACCCGACACGGCATAACCAACGACAACTACCAGGTTATCGGGTTGTATCGCGACCGCGTTGCCTACGATCCAGTCTGGTGTGGTGACGGTAACAATTCCATCGCTAGAAAATGTGGTGTCGAGCGTGCCGTTCGGTAGAAAACGGAGCAACAGCAGGTTGGTGTCGCCGAAACTAGCCGTCGTCCCGGTGTAGTTAGACCCGGTAACAACAATTTTTCCATCTGCGGCAATCGCTATGGCATTGGCTTTGTTTCTAACCCTGGTCGAAATCGCGCCGCCGATGGATGTCACCAGTTTGCCGTCGCCATTAAAGCTCGTATCCAACGTGCCAGCAGACGTGTATCGCGCGAGACAAACTTCGATGCCGAACGTAGCTGACGAATTGATGTCCCCAACGTTGTTGGCACAATATCCAGACAGCACGATCTTGCCATCTGCCTGTAGCGCCACGCTGGTAGCTACATCATCAAAACTGGTAAACGATGTAGTGAGCTTGCCATCGTTGGAAAAGCTCGTGTCTAGCGCGCCTGTGGCGGTGTAGCGAACCAGACAAAAATTCTTGCGGGTGGCAAAGATGTTGCTTTCGCAGGTCCCGGCAACGACAATTTTTCCGTCGGGTTGGATCGCCACGCCAGCGATGAGGTCATCGGCACCCTGAACGTCCGTTTTGACCAGGCCGTTGCTACCAAACGTGGTGTCGAGGTTGCCGTTGCTGTTGTGGCGTATCAAACAAAAGTCGTATGTTGCGTCAATCTTGCACGACCCTGCGACCACTATCTTGCCATCTGGCTGCAATGCGATCGACGGTTGCCCAGACACTTCTGAAGTGTTGAACTGTGAGAAGGTCAAGCTGCCGCCCACGGGCGTTCGCACGCGTCCGAAACCACCACCGAAGGTGGGATCGAGACCGCCTGGGGCTGCGTGAGATGGTGGTGCGACGCTCGTTAGCCCCAGCACCAGCGCGACCACCAGTGACAAGGCAGATGGACGTGTCATAGAGTTCTCCTGAAAGATGAAGCATCGTCACATCGAGCGACCTGCCCCAAGGTTAGGGATAGCCACCCCACAGCTAAACCACAAAACAGGATAATTTCGCAAAAGATCGTCGTATTTCTGCTTTTTTACGGAATCGAATGGCTGCCTCCTCCGTCACCCGTCTGTCTGTCGCGTTTCACCTGCCGTGGCAATCCAGCCTGCATGACGCCGTTTGCAACGATCAGGCGACCGTGATCGAGCAAATGGACGCTGCGGCACTGCGGGCGTCGCAGGCGGGCGACCATGCTTCAACGGCGGCCCTTTCTGCGCACGTTTTGGCGTACATGCTGGCGGACTGGGGTCGGTTTACCGGTTGGCAGATGTGGGTTGCGCGATTTGACGCGGCCAACCTTGCGCTTCCGGAGTTGCCCGAGTCAATGGATACTGAGTTGAGCCTCGCTCGCGCCACAGGTGCGCTGGCCTGCGCACTTTTGCGTCAGGATACGGCGGAGTTGCAGACCGCGTTGGGATTGCGGGTGCAGTCGCTGTGGCGCACCGCCAACTCGGCAGAGAACGCGGCGCATATGGCGCTGGCTGCCGGCGTGTTGTTGCCGTGGTTACAGATGGCACGCGGCGTCACCGATGCGCAGGTGCTGCATGCGCGAATGACGGATGTGTGGGCGCGCTGGTCTGCGCACGATGCCGCTACGAAATATTTGTCCGGGTTGTGGCTTGCGGCGTGGGCGCAGCATCTGCATTTCAGCGATCCGGCGCGCTTGCCCGATGCGCTGGCCACGCTGCGCGATCAAGTCGCTACCGGCGCATCTCCGGGGCTGCACTTTCGCGCCGCGCGCATCGCAGCAGAAGCCGCAATTCATGCGCAGGATGATGCGCTCATTGATGCCGCGTTTCACGACATGTTGGCCGCGCTTCGGCCCGAGCGGCCGATGGATCGGGTGATTTACAACGCGATGGCGATCACGCGCGCAGGCGGGCGCAAGGACATGGATGCAGCAATGCTGCACATTGAGCATATGAACCGCGATCTGCTTGCGGCGGACTGTCCGCCAGGCATCGCCAGCAGTTACCGATTTCGTGAATCAGCCATTCAGCTCGCTGTGGGCAACTATGCAAAAGTGGCGGAAATTTACGAATATTGTGCGCGGAGCGTGAGCAGCGTTCAGGCGTCGCTGGTTCGTGGCTTCGCGGCGTTGGCGCGCGCCGTGGAGGTTCACTATGAAAGTGACGCTGACGTGTCACAACGTGAGCGGTCGCGCGAGCAGCTCACGCTCGGTTTAGCAGCGATGCGACAGTCGTCCACCAGCAACTTCTTTTTCTCGGTGCCAGCCGTGCGCGGCGCGTTATGCGCGCTGGCGCTGCGCGAGGACATTGAAGCCGAGTTCGTGCGCTCAGCCTTGAAGCTGGTGCCCACGTCACCGCCGATCTGGGCCGACGAGCATTGGCCGTGGGCGATGAGCTTGCGTTGCCTGGGCGGCTTTCGCATTGACGCGACGCTCTCCGAAAGACAGCGCGCGGACAAGGCGTCGAGCCGTCCGCTGATGCTGCTCAAACTCATCGCCGCACACGGCGCTCAGGGGGTGCCGGTCGCGACTGCGCTCGATGCGCTTTGGCCAGGTCACGACGGCGATCAGGCAGCGCACACGTTGACCATGACCTTGCAACGCTTGCGTCGACTGTTTGTTGAGGACGACCTGATTCATCGAAACGATGGCTGGCTGCGTCTCAACAGCGAAAAAGTGTGGACTGATGTGACTGCGTTTGAGGCGCACGTGGAGGCCATGCCGGAGACAGGGTGCGGCACGACCGAGGCAGAGTCGACGCGCTACGTGAAGCGGCTGTTTGACTTGTATCGTGGCGATTGCCTGCTCGGCATGGACGAAAACTGGGCCATACATCGTGCGGCGCATTACCGCAGTCGCATTACCTTCACGGTGCATCGCGTGGTGCAGCAAGCGCTGCTCGCGGGCCAGCATCACTCCGCAGAATTGGCGCTGACGCGAGCGATTGAGCGCGGTCTTGACGCGGCGAGCGTGTTCAAGACGGTAACTGCGGATCAAAGCGCAGAACCCATAATGGTCGCGCTGAAGGCGCGAATTGCATCAATAAAGCCAGTCCAGGCAAGAACAGCTTTTCATTGAAAGCGCTACTGCGTTGGGGCTAGCGGCATAAAGTGCCGTTTATCGATTTTACAGAATAATTGCGCCTGGCCCCGATGCAATCGAGCTTTTGCGAAAAAGCTGTGCGACTAAATGGGTTGCGGAACCATACTGTCATTGATGTTTTTTTGACTACCAAAAATGAACATCAAACTGGCTGTACCGTGCATTGCATCGCTTAGCCCCGAGGGCCTCCGTCCGCGAAAAAATTCTCACATTCCGCAAAGTTTATTGCAGAAGGCCATTGAATCTTGACTCCCTAAGAGCATCGTTGACTACCGGGTGCGTAAGCCAATGTGAACTTATTAGTTCAATATGAGACCGGTCAGTCACAAATGGTACTTAATGATTTATATTCCGGTTAAACCATAACCGTCGAGGTCTTCCATGCGCTTCCCAACCCTTTGTGTACTCGCAGCTGCACTGTCTGCGTCGACCATCCACGCCCAATCCACGGATCGCCCGCCTGCATCGCCAACCGCTGCGAGCGACTGGACGTTCAGCGCCGGGGCCGCGGTGATCGCCGCGCCGCGCTACCTCGGGTCCAGCGACACGAAGATCATTGCGATTCCTACCTTCGACATCAGGTACCGGGACTGGTTGTTTATCAACCCGGTCCGGGGCGTTGGTGCCGAAGTCCAGCTGCTCGAAGGTCTCAAAGGCAGTGCGTCGATTGGAGCGAGCCTCTCAGAGCGCAAGGCCAAGGACGACGCGCGTTTGAAAGGTTTGGGCGACATCGGCGCTGCCGCAGCGGTTCGGCTCGGGCTGGAATATGACTTTGGCAACGCTTTTGTTCGCGGAAAACTGATGTCGCGCCTGGGAAGCAGCAACGGACGGGGTACGCTGTTCGAAGCCGAAGCGGGCTACAACGTCTGGGCGTCAAGAGCGGGCGTGATCGGCCTCGGGCTGCAGGCCAGGGCCATGGACAGGAAGTATGCTCAAAACTTCTTTGGTGTCTCTTCGGGGCAAGCGTTGGCGTCTGGTCTACCGGCATTCGAGGCCGGTAGCGGGTTACAAAGCGTCGGCCCTTTTGCGCAGCTGTTTGTACCCATTTCGAAGGACTGGTGGTTCTTCGGACGTGCCGAATACACGCGCCTTCGCGGCGATGCCGCTACCAGCCCCATCACACAGAGTCGTGTCCAGACGTCGGCGCTGGCGACGGTTAGTCGCCGCTTCTGATCTCGATCACCGTTCGCCAGATAGGGGCTAAACACAATGCCGGTCACTTAACCACCGATTTGTCGACTCCTGGTTAGCAAGCTGCCTCAGCAAAGTGGCTTTTCAGGAAGGTTGTCATGTAGAGTAAAGCGAAACATCAGGTG
>JBBRVM010000049.1:0-12376 GCA_038246865.1 Burkholderiales bacterium | reverse complement strand
TGCGCCATCCAGTCCTAGCCAAATCGCATCAGCAATCAATGCGTGACCAATCGAGACTTCCTCCGGCGCGACGTCACGAATGAAGTCCGGCAGGTTATGCAAATTCAAATCGTGACCTGCATTGACACCGAGGCCGAGCTCTCTCGCTCGTGACGCGGCTTGAACGAATTTTTGCAGCGCTACCCCTGCGCCGCCCGTACCCCCCGCCGCAAACGCCACCGCATAAGGCTCCGTATACAGCTCAATCCGATCTGCACCCGCCGCATGCGCCGCCTCAACCGCTGAAATTTCAGCATCAACAAAGACGCTCACGCGAATGCCCTTATCTTTGAGTCGCCCAATCAGCGGCTGCACTGCATTCATCTCTGCGCCCGCCGCGAACCCCCGGTTGGACGTACTCACGCCCACCGCGTCGGGGACAAACGTCGCCTGATGCGGCAGCGCGGCTTCTACAATCGCCATCAGGTTGTGATGCGGATTGCCTTCGATATTGAATTCGCGATCAGGGTATTGCTCGAGCAACGCAGCCAGTGGAGCGATGTCATTCAGGCGAATGTGTCGCTCATCGGGGCGCGGATGCACGGTGATGCCATTGGCACCCGCATCGAGAATGGTTTTGGCGGCGTGCAGCAAGTCGGGCAGGCCGTTGTCGCGGCTGTTGCGCAGTAACGCGATGCGATTGATATTGGCAGAAAAATGAGTCACTTGTTTACCAAAATGAGGAGTAGTGATGCGAACGGTTGAGACGAGAGACGCCATTGTGCAAGAAATGAAGGCGCGCGGCTTTTGTCTGGTGTCACCGCGACACGTTGAAGCGTGCTTTGGCGTGGCTGACACGGCCCTGTTACCGCTGTCTCCGACGTGGAACGATTTGCCGCGCGACGGTTATTTGAAAGACGGTGGCAAGTATCGTTCGCGGCGGCACAGTAGTTTTGTGCAAACCGTTGTACCGCCGGAGTTAACGCAAGTCCCGCATCGGGCGCACTGGCAGCCTGTCGATTACAACGCGCTGCACGGTGGTATTGAGCGCATGTTTGAGCCGATTGCGCCGTCTGTTTGCGATAACGCTGCATGGCGGGGTTTGCTTTCGGGGCTGGGGCAGGTGTTTTCCGATGTGAGTGCCGATGCCAGGTGGTTCATCGAAGCGCATCAGTTTCGCATCGACACGGCGGAAGGTATTGGCCGACCCACGCCCGAGGGCGCGCATCGCGACGGGGTAGATTTCGTCGCCGTAATTCTGGTGAATCGTCAGGGCGTGAAAGGCGGCGAGACGCGTGTGTTCGATGCGCATGGCACGAGCGGCGTGCGCTTCACGTTGACCGAGCCGTGGTCGGTGCTGTTGCTCGATGACGTACGGGTGATTCACGAGACAACGCCGATCCAGCCCGACGGGCCGGAGGGCGTGAGGGACACACTGGTGCTGACGTATCGCGCGGGCAGTTTTCAGGATCCAAAGTAGGTGCGCGGCTTTGTGGGAGCGGTTTCACCGCGATTTCTCGTGCGCAACCGATCGCGGTAAAACCGCTCCCACAAGAACACAACGACGCCAAATAAAACGGCCCCGAAAGGCCGTTTTCGCAACGAGAGAAGAGGCTTAAGCCGCCTTCTTGTCCATATCCCGCAACTCGCGCCGCAGAATCTTGCCGACCGGCGTTTTTGGCAGATCGGCGCGGAAGACCACATACTTTGGTTTTTTGTAACCCGCGAGGTTTTTTTCGCAGTAGTCGCGCACTTGCTGTTCGGTTAGATTCGGGTCTTTCTTGACCACGAAGACCTTCACTGCCTCGCCAGACTTTTCATCCGGGACACCGATCACTGCGCATTCCATAACGCCGGGGCAGCTCGCCACGACGTCTTCAACCTCGTTCGGATAGACGTTGAACCCGGAAACGAGCACCATGTCTTTCTTGCGATCCACGATCTTTACGTAGCCGCGCTCGTCGATCACGCCGATGTCACCCGATTTGAAGAAACCATCGGTCGTGAAGACGTTCGCCGTTTCGTCGGGACGCTGCCAGTAGCCCGCCATGACCTGCGGGCCTTTGATGCAAATCTCGCCCGGATCACCCGTCTTGACGACGTTGTTGTCATCGTCGCGAATGGAGATGTCGGTGGACGGCAAAGGCATGCCAATGGTGCCGGAATACGCTTCGGAATCCGTTGGATTGCAGGTCGCGGACGGTGACGTTTCGGACAAACCGTAGCCCTCAACAATCGGGCAGCCCGTCGCCGCCAACCATTTGTCAGCCACCGCGCGTTGCACCGCCATGCCGCCACCGTTCGAGACGCGCAAATTGCTCACCTGCAACTCGGAGAACGTCGGGTCATTAACCAGCGCGTTGTACAGCGTGTTGACCGCCGGGAACATATGTAGCTCGAAGCCTTTGAGCGCTTTGATCGTGCCCGGAATATCACGCGGATTCGGGATCAGAATCGCATGCCCACCGGTGCGCGTCACCAGCAGGTAGCAAATCGTGAACGCGAAGATGTGATACAGCGGCAGCGCGCACACCGTGTTCAATTGCTCTGGAGGCTTCGACTTTTTCGGGTTGTTTAGCGCCGGTTGCATCCAGGCCTCGGATTGCAGAACGTTGGCGATGATGTTGCGATGAAGGAGCGTTGCGCCCTTCGACACGCCCGTCGTTCCGCCCGTGTATTGCAGCACTGCCGGGTCGTCAAATTTGGCTTTTGACGGCGACAGCGCGAGTGGTTTGCCTTTCGCCATCGCATCGTTGAATTTCACGGCCGTTGGCAGAGAAAACGCGGGCACCATTTTCTTTTTGCTGCGCACGACATAGTTAACGAGTGCGCCTTTGAGCAGACCAAACATGTCGCCCATCGCGGCAACAATGACGTGCTTCACGGGGGTTTTGTCGAGCACCTGCTGCAAGGTCGCAGCAAAGTTTTCAAGGATGATGATCGCCTTCGAGCCCGAGTCTTTCAACTGATGCTCAAGCTCACGCGGCGTGTACAGCGGGTTCACATTCACCGCAACAAAACCGGCGCGCAGCACGGCGGCCACGGCCACTGGGTACTGCAACACGTTCGGCATCATGAGTGCTACGCGATCACCCTGTTGCAGGCCGAGGCTTTGCAAATAGGCACCGAGTGCGCGGGAATAAGCGTCCACTTCGCCATACGTCAGCGTCTTGCCCATGCAGGTAAACGCTGGGCGCGTGGCATACTTTTGATAGCTCTCTTCGAGCAATTGCACGATGGAGGCGTACTGATCGTATTTGATCGTCGCCGGTACGCCTTTGGGATAATTTTTAAGCCACGGTTGATCCATGGGGGCCTCCTTTTTCGTGTCGCTGAATGTTGCGCAGTTTTGCACTTTTTTGTGAGATTGCGTCCCGTTGCTGACGGGGCTTGCGTGTCTTGTCTGTCCTCACAGTGCAGACATCTCAGCGAGGCATGATAGCAGCGCTTTCGCGCGCTACAGCGCACGAAAACCAGCGGTTCTGAAAGACAGTTCAGGCACACAACTTATGGCTGTAATGACCAATGCATAAGGGCTAAGGGCGAAAAATGATAGTAATCGAGTGCGGGAATAATGCGACGCAAGCCCCAATTCAACTGGGGTTCTGGCGAAAAGCTATATACCCACCCAATACAATATTGGCATGGCTTTACTTACCCTACAAAACGCTCACCTCGCATTTGGTCTCGCCCCGCTCCTCAATGGTGCGGATTTTGCAATTGAAACGCGCGAACGGATCGGCCTGATCGGTCGCAACGGCGCTGGCAAAAGCTCGCTCCTGAAAGTGCTGGCACGCACGCAGGTGCTCGACGACGGCGCGATGGCGCTGCAAGGCGGCGTGCGCATCACCACGGTTCCGCAGGAGCCAGTATTTGCTTTAAACACTACGGTGTTCGAAGCGGTTTCAAACGGCGTGTCACGCGCACGTGAACTGCGTGACGAATACGAAAAACTGGCGGTCGAGGGCGGCGACGAGCACACGCTCTCCGACATGCAACACGAAATCGATGAGCTCGACGGTTGGGCGTGGGAATCGAAGGTTGCAACCACGCTTTCGCAGCTAAGCCTGAACCCGGACACGCTGGTCTCAACACTCTCCGGCGGACTGAAAAAGCGCGTTTCGATTGCACAGGCGCTGGTCGGCGCACCCGACGTGCTGCTGCTCGACGAACCGACCAATCACCTCGATCTCGCAGCCATCGCGTGGTTGGAAACGATGCTGCAAAGCTTCAAGGGCTCGGCCGTGATCATCAGCCATGACCGCACGTTTCTCGACAACGTTGTCACGCGAATCGTCGAGCTGGATCGCGGCAAACTCACGGGCTTTCCGGGCAACTATTCGGCGTACGAAACGCAAAAGGCCGCGCAGCTCGAATTCGAGGCCACGGTCAACGCCAAATTCGACAAATTCCTCGCGCAGGAAGAAGTGTGGATTCGCAAAGGCGTCGAGGCGCGCCGCACCCGCAACGAGGGCCGTGTGCGGCGTCTCGAAGCGCTACGCGACACCCGTGAAAAGCGCCGTGATTCGCTCGGTCGCGTCAAGCTCGAAATCACCAGCGGCGCGCAGTCCGGCAAGATCATTGCCGAGCTGACCGACGTGTGCAAATCCTTCGGCAATAACGTGATCGTGAAAGACTTCACCAGCACCATTTTGCGCGGTGACAAGATCGGTCTGGTCGGCCCGAACGGTATCGGCAAAACGACGCTTTTGAAACTGATCCTCGGCGAGCTGCAGCCCGACAGCGGCAAGATCAGAACCGGCGCAAAGATGCAGGTCGCGTACTTTGATCAACTCCGCGACGGCTTGAACGAAGAAGCCACGCTCGCCGAATTCATCGCGCCGGGCAGCGACTGGATCGAAGTCGGTGATCGCCGCGTTCACGTGATGACGTATTTGCAGGACTTTTTGTTCTCGCCGGCGCGCGCAAACGCGCAGGTGAAAATGTTGTCCGGCGGCGAACGTAATCGCCTGCTGCTCGCGCGACATTTTGCGAAGGAAGCCAACGTGCTCGTGCTCGATGAGCCGACCAACGATCTGGATATCGATACGCTGGAATTGTTAGAGGACAAGCTCGCGAATTACGAGGGCACCGTCTTCATCGTCAGCCATGACCGGCGTTTTCTCGACAACGTGGTGACGAGTTGCCTAGTTGCTGAAGGCAATGGTTTGTGGCGCGAGTACGAAGGCGGAATCACCGACTGGCAGGCGCAATCGAAACTGATGGCGTCGCTGGCGGAGGCGCAAAACTCGGGCGCTCCGGCCGCGCCCGTTGAGAAATCGACGAGCGCGTCGCCGTTCGGACTCGCGTCGTCGCAAGCGCTGATTGACGCCACGGCACCCAAGGCTGCCAAACCTGCTCCAGTCGTCGCTCCCGCAGCAAAGGCCAAACTTAACTTCAAAGATCAGCGTGAATTAGACGGCCTGCCAGCGAAGATCGAAATTCTGGAAAAAGAGCAAGCAGAGATCAATAAGTTGCTCGGCGAGGGCTCAATTTTTCAAACTGATCCCAAGCGCGCGACCACATTGGCGAAGCGCGCGAGCGAGCTTGATGAATTGGTCACAACAGCGATGGCGCGCTGGGAAGTTTTGGGCGGATAGTTGAGGCTGGTAGGCTGGGTGGCGACCCAGTCTACCGCTGACACAGCGGACAAAACACCGTCGCTCGCCCGCCATGCCGCATGAGTTTAAGCGGCGTTCCGCAGACTTTGCAAGGCTTTCCGTCGCGACCGTAAACGAAGTAGTCGAGCTGAAAATAGCCCGGTTCGCCTGAAGTGTTGACGAAATCGCGCAGCGTTGAGCCGCCCGCAGCAATGGCTTCGGTGAGGACGGTTTTCACTTGGTGCACGAGCTTTGCGTATCGGGCCAGCGAGATGCGGTTCGCGCCGCGGTTGGGGTGAATGCCCGCTCGAAATAGCGATTCATTCGCATAAATATTTCCGACACCAACCACGAGTGTGTTGTCCATCAACGCCTGTTTGATCGGCCCAGTGCGGCGACGGGTTTCGCGATATAGATATGCCGCGTCCAGCGCGTCGGTGAGCGGTTCGGGGCCAAGGAGCGCGAGCAGCGGCTGTGCCGCGTCTTCGCCTTCAAAAAAATGCATCGATCCGAAACGGCGTGGGTCGTTGTAGCGCAGGACGTAAGCGCAATCTTGCCCGGTCAGTTGAATCTCGACGTGATCATGCGTTCTCGGCGCGGGCAGCGTGTCGGCTCGGTGCGCGACAAAGCTGCCGGTCATGCCCAAGTGAGCGAGCATCGTGCCGGTGATTTGTGGGAGCGGTTCCACCGCGATTCCGCTTTCCGAGGGCAATCGCGATGGAACCACTCCCACAGATTCTGGGGCGCTCAACCGAAAAAGCAGGTATTTGCTGCGTCTTTCGACTTGAACAAGCGTGAGTCCGGCGAGCTGCATCTCAAATTCGGGTGGAATCGGCCAGCGCAGTCGTCGATTACGCACGATGACGCGGTCAATCTTTGCCCCCAAAAGAATGGATTCAAGGCCACGACGGACGGTTTCTACTTCGGGAAGTTCGGGCATTGGCTCTTGGCAATTCAGACTTCCAGCTAGTGTAGAAGCAAGCTTGAAAGCGGCGGCGGCCTGCGGTGTATGCTCCCGTTTATGAAGTACGCCCTCGCTCCGTTTGCCTCGAAATTTGCGACGCTGATTGCGGCTGTTGCCTTGTGCGTCAGTGGCAGTGCGTTCGCACAAAGTGCTGCCACTTCTCCGCCCGTTTCGATCAATGATCGCGCCGTAGTGTTGGGCATTCTCGCGGCCGAATTTTCATTACAAACCGGCGATATTGCGACCGCTGCCAATACCTATTACGAAGTGGCCAAACGTAGCCGCGATGCGAAAGTCGCCGAGCGCGCAGTGGACTTGCTGTTGCGGGCCCGACGTATTGATGAGGCAAAGGAAATCGCTGCGCTCTGGCAGGAGGCCGATGGCGGCTCGGTGCGACCACATCAGATTGTGTTGGCGCTCGCACTCACCAGTGCCGACGAGTTCCGCGCGATGGGCGCAATCACCTCTATCGCTACGCTCCCGGATGAACTACGCAGCGCGGCCATCATGGACGCGGCACGCCAGCTTGCGCTGTACCGTGATCGCGATTTCGCAGTGAAACTCGCGAGCGTTTTTACGCAGCAATTGCCGAAGTTGCCTGAGTCGCATTACGCGCTGGCAGTGGCGAGCACAGGAAATGAGAACAAGCGCGTTGGCGAGGCGTTGTTGGCCATTGATCAGGCGCTGAAACTGAAGCCAAATTGGCCACAGGCAGTGGCTGTGAAGTCGCGGCTCTTGCTGGCGCGCGGTCCGGTCGCTACTGGCGTGGAGTCCTCTCCCGGCGCGGCGGCAGTAACGTTGCTGGAGAACGCCATTGCTGCGAATGCTTCGACGAAGGCGCCTGCTGAAAATTCGACCGCGCCGGTAAAAGACGAGTCGCGCGAATTGCGTCTGGTTTTAGCGCGCACGCAGTTTGATCTGGAGAAATTCGCCGAGGCTAGAAAGCAATTTCTGGCGTTGGCAGAGGACGGGTTAGAAGACGCTGACGAGATGCGCCTCGCCGCGACGCTCTCTGCGTTTCAGGGTAAGGATTGGGACGTTGCGGAGCGCGAATTTACGGAATCGCTCGCTGCAGATCGCGGCGACCCGGCGGCGGTGCTCTATTACCTCGCGCGCATTTCCGAGGCCCGACTGCGATGGGGCGAAGCGGTGGATCGTTTTACCCAGGTTCCGCGCGGAGAGCGCTACTGGGAGTCGCAGTTGCGCATTGCCGGTGCACTGGCCCAGGACAAGCGCATGCCACTGGCGATCAGTCATTTGCGAGCGCTGAAACCCTCCAACGCGCTCGAACGCTTGAGTCTGGTGCAAACAGAGTCGACCTTATGGCGGGAAGCGGGTGACAACGTGAAGGCGTTTGAGGCGCTGGAGGCTGCACTTGTCACCGATGCTGACAATCCCGATTTGCTGTATGACAGCGCCATGCTGGCGGAGCGCATTGACCGCATGGAAGAAGCCGAAAAGCGTCTGCGCCGTGTGATCGCACTTCAGCCGACGCGGGCACACGCGTTCAACGCGCTCGGCTATAGCTTTGCGGATCGCAACATCAATCTCGACGAGGCGCGCACGTTGATCGAAAAGGCGCACGGCATCGCGCCTGAGGACGCCGCGATTCTCGACAGTATGGGTTGGATCGCATTTCGGCAGGGCCGTATGGCTGAGGCCGAGAGCTATCTCAGGCGCGCGCTCGATAAATTTCAGGATGGCGAGATTGCGGCGCACTTGGGCGAAGTGCTTTGGGCACAGGGTCGTCAGGACGAGGCGAAAAAAGTCTGGGACGCGCAGCTTAAGGTACAGCCCGATAGCGATATTTTGAAGAAGACTGTTGCGCGGCTTGCGAAGTAGATCGTTTCGCGGCGGCGTGGTGGCCGCGGCCATTGCGACGCTGTTTTTGTCAGGATGCGCGCTGCAACCTGCGGCTTTATCGGCAGCTTCGCAGTTAGTTGCTGCGGGCACTGCCCGAACTCAGTTCTCGCTCTCAGGTCGCTTCAGCGCCAAAAACGGCAACGAACAGGCGAGTGGGCAGTTTCGCTACGTCCAAAGCGGTGCTGATGGTGCGATGCGGCAGATGAACCTTTTTTCGCCGCTCGGTACGCCACTCGCGGAAATTAGCGCTGATCGCCAATCCGCCACCTTGACGCTCTCGAGCGGTGAGGTTCAGCGAGCCGCGTCGCTGACGGATTTGATGCGCACTGTGATTGATTTGCCGGTGACGGATGCAATGCTGTCCACGTGGTTGCAGGGGCTGCCCTTTGACACTAACGTTCTAGCTGCGGAGAACGCGGAGCGAGACGCCTCAGGCGCTCTGGCCCGTTTTGTCGAATCGGGTTGGGAAATCACGGTTTCCGCTCGCATGGAAGGAAACGCTGCCGCACCGAAGCGCATGCGCTGGAACATGCTGGGTCGACCGGACACAGAGATTCGGTGGGTGATCGATGAGTGGAGCGTACCTTGACCACGTTGTCACGACTGGTGCTGCCGGCACCAGCCAAGCTCAATCTGTTCTTGCATGTGACGGGTCGTCGAGCAGATGGTTATCACGAGATGGAAAGCGAGTTCGTGACGATCACGCTGGCTGACACGGTGACTTTGACGCTGCGGGACGACGGGCAGATCAGGTTGATTGACCCGCCGCCGGGATTGACTGAGGACAACGATCTGGCTTGCCGCGCAGCGCGGGCCTTGCAATTAGCCACCGCAACAAAGCTGGGTGTCGACATTCACCTGACAAAAGTCATCCCCCAAGGCGGCGGCCTCGGCGGCGGCAGTTCCGACGCGGCCACTACTTTGCTGGGGCTCAATCGATTGTGGTCGCTGGAGCTAGCGCGCGATCAACTACGTGCGATTGGGGCGAAGCTCGGCGCCGATGTGCCATTCTTTGTTTTTGGACGACCTGCGTTCGCGAGCGGCGTGGGTGAGCGGCTACTCGCAATGTCGCTCCCGCCGGCCAATTATGTTGTAGCGTTTCCGGACGCCGGTGTGGCAACCGCAAGGGTGTTTACCGATTCCGATCTCACGCGAAATACGCCCAGCGCAGCCAAAGACGTGTTCGCAGAAGACTACGGCCACAACGATTTGCAGCCTGTCGCCGAGCGCCTGCAGCCCCGAATTTCCGCGCTGTGCGATGCGTTTGCTCAAGCGGGCGCAAAGCCACGCATGACCGGATCTGGCGCAAGCGTGTTTGCGCAAAGCCCGGACGCGGCCTCGGCCAAGACCTTGTGCACGCTGCTGAACGGCGCAGGCTGGCAATGCTGGGCCGTTAAATCCATCGCCGATCACCCACTATTCAGCTTCGCGCCCGGTTGAAATGTTCACGCAAGCGGTGCTATAATTTCAGGCTTCCTGTGATGGTTTGAGTTGTCAAAACGTCGCAAGAAAAAGTGTAGGGGAGTCGCCAAGTGGTAAGGCACCGGATTTTGATTCCGGTATACGTAGGTTCGATCCCTTCCTCCCCTGCCACAAAAATTTGAAGACCTTGACACAACCTACTGCGCGACGATAACTCGTCGTTGCAGCGTGCTCACAATCCTCATGTACAAACGACGTACATCCCGGTTGTTCTGCGCGCTGCGCCTAGATTTATCGCCGCTCGCTACGGTTGTGTGAAGGTCTTGGATAACAGGCAAAGCGGTCTTAGAGCTTCACTCCAAGGCCGCTTTTTTTTCGATAGTCCGCAAACGATAGTTTCGAGCCCGCCATGAGTTTCCATGACATGATGGTCTTTACCGGCAATGCGAATGCCAAGCTGGCGCATTCGGTTGTTGAGCATCTGAGCCTGAGGCTCGGTAAGGCGCAGGTCGGCAAGTTCTCTGACGGCGAGGTGAACGTCGAAATCCTCGAAAACGTTCGTGGCAAAGATGTGTTCGTGTTGCAGTCCACCTGCGCACCGACCAACGACAATTTGATGGAACTGGTGATCATGGTCGACGCGCTGAAGCGCGCTTCGGCCGGTCGAATCACCGCCGCGATGCCGTACTTTGGCTATGCCCGTCAGGATCGTCGGCCACGATCAGCGCGGGTTGCGATTTCGGCGAAAGTCGTTGCTGACATGTTGTCGGCGGTGGGTGTCGATCGCGTGCTGACGATGGATTTGCATGCGGATCAGATTCAGGGCTTTTTCAATATTCCTGTTGACAATATTTATGCGACGCCGATTTTGCTCGCGGATATCTGGAAGCAGAAATACGAAAACCTCCTGGTGGTGTCGCCGGACGTCGGTGGCGTGGTGCGTGCTCGCGCCGTTGCCAAACGTCTCGACACCGATCTCGCGATCATCGACAAACGTCGCCCCAAGGCGAACGTGTCGGAGGTCATGAATATCATTGGTGATGTGGCGGGTCGTACCTGCCTCATCATGGACGACATTGTCGATACGGCGAATACGTTGTGTAAAGGCGCGCAGGCGTTGAAGGACAACGGCGCGGTCAAGGTCATCGCGTATTGCACACACGCTGTGCTGTCGGGCGAAGCAGTGAACCGCATTGCTGGCGATGCGATTGATTCTCTGGTGGTGACGGACACGATTCCGTTGTCAAAAGAAGCGCATGCGCTTGGCAAAATCCGCCAGATTTCGAGCGCACAATTGATCGCCGAGACGATGCAACGTATTAGCAACGAGGACAGCGTATCGTCGTTGTTCACTGAATAAGCATTCTGGACCCCGGCCTGCGCCGGGGCTTAGACCACGCCTAAAGCGAGGTCTCGTTTTTTCCCGCACGCAATAGTGCGAGCGGGCTTTTGACGTCACACTGGTCGCGGTGTCACGACAAAATCAATAACCATCATTGGAGTTACAAAAATGGCAACCGAATTCACCGCGTTCTCGCGGTCAGCGCTGGGCAGTAGTGCGAGCCGCCGCCTGCGTCTTACGGCCAAAGTGCCGGGCATCGTCTATGGCGGCGAAGCCAAACCGGAAATGATCGAACTCGATCACAACGCACTGTGGCACGCGCTCAAAAAAGGAGACTTCCACAGCTCAATCCTTACGATGACCGTGGACAAAGCCAAGAGCCAGGTTCTCCTGCGCGATGTGCAATATCACCCGTTCAAACAGCTGATCCAGCACATCGATTTTCAGCGCGTTGAAGCGGGCAAGAAGATCCATATGAAGGTGCCGGTTCACTTCGTGAATCAGGACATCTCGCCTGCGGTGAAACTCTCCGCAGCCGTGGTTAACCATGTCCTTTCCGACGTTGAAATCTCGTGCTTGCCAAAAGACTTGCCGAAGTTCATCGAAGTGGACATGCAAAACCTCGTCGCGGGTTCGTCGATTCACGCCTCTGACGTGAAACTGCCTGACGGCGTATCGCTCGTGTTCCATGGCCGCAACAAAGATGCGGTGTTCGCCACCGCGTCGACGGTCAAGGAAGACCCCTCTGCAGCCGTTGAAGGCGCACCAGTCGCCGCTGAAGTTGCCGCGTCCAAGCAGAAGGCCCCGGCCGCTCCTGCTGCTGTGCCAAACAAAGAAGGCGCAAACAAGGACAAGGACCTCAAGAAGAAAAAATAGTCTTCTACAGTTCGAAAAAGGCCCGCGCTCGCGGGCCTTTTTTTATTGGACGAGAGCGTATAGCTTTCTCGTAAAAGTGCCTCCTGTCGCGGGCTAGCTGCCGTATTCGAAGTAAGTCGACACGCCGCAAAATCGCCAATTAGCCCCGATGTAATCGACGTTTCACCAAAAAGCTATTAACCAGCGTTTACACTGTGGAACTGTAATTTCGTCCGCCCCATCGTTCTGTGACTTTCCCCAAACTACCCATCAAACTCGTCGTTGGCCTCGGTAATCCTGGCCCCGAGTACGAACGCACGCGGCACAACGCGGGGTTCTGGCTGGCCGAGG
>JBBRVM010000048.1:0-12468 GCA_038246865.1 Burkholderiales bacterium | reverse complement strand
GGCGTGATCTGCGGATACAGTCGCATGACGAACTGAGGCACGAGTGATTCGAGCACCGCGCCGTTCTCGGGCAGATTGTCGCAGCACAGGATCGTGAGCGGCGCGCCGCGTTTGCGGAAGCGCTCGTGAAGGCCTGCGGCGAGCACACCGAGCACACTGCGTGGTGAGTCGGCGTGCGCGAGATCATGCGCAATGTCGGTGTGATCCCAGAGGGGTTCGCGTTTTTGGATGTTGGCGCAGTAGCCTTTTTCGGTCACGGTTAGCGTGATGATTTTTGTTTCTGCTCTCGCGATTCGTGCGATGACATCCGCCATTTGATCGGGCGCGAACAGCACCTCACGCACGCTGCCAACCACGCGCCACGCGTCACCTGCGCGCGAGACGGTTCGCACGCTATAGAGACCATCCTGCGGCGCGAGTTGATCGCGTGCCGTAGGTGTTTTCAGGCTGACAGCAGAGATACCCCAATCGCCTCCGTTCGCTGCTATCGCGTCATCGGTGTAGACAGCCTGATGGGCGCGATGGAACGCACCGAGACCGAGGTGGACCATGCCGATGCCAAGCAGAGATGGGTCGTAGGTGGGGCGCTGAATTGCAACGGGTAAAGTGGCAAGGGTTTGCAGATTGAGTCGCATCGTAGTCTTCAGATTCAAGTGTTGAGTTAAGCGATCAGCAAGGTTTTGTCCCCTCTCCCCAACCCCTCCAGGGGAGAGGGGCTCAAGCCAGGCCTGCGTCCTTCCATCGAGAATTTGGCACCAGCGGATACCAATCCCGGCGCGACGGATCACGGTCATAGGTGTAGCCGCCTTGTTCCTTGAACAGCTCGTGATATTCGGCGAGCTTGGTACGGTCGAGCTGCACGCCGAGGCCAGACCCTGTGGGTACTTTGATCGCGCCATTGACGTATTTCATTTTGCCGCCGACGATGATGTCGTCGACGAGGTGGTGATAGTGCGCGTCGGCCGCGTAGCCCAGGTTCGGCACGACTGCGCCCATGTGCAGCATGGTGGCTAACTGAATACCCAGTTCGCCTGATGAATGCACGGCGACGCCAAGCCCGAAGGTGTCGCAAATCGCAGCAGCTTTGATGCACGGGCGGATGCCGCCCCAGAACGTGGTGTCGAGCAGTACGACGTCAACTGCGCGCGGCTGCGTCAACACGTTCATCGCGAGCTGCTCAAAGTTCACGACGACCGTGTTGGTGGCAATCGGAATGCGCACAAATTCGCGAAGCCGTGAGAGCTGCGGCATGCCGAACACCGGGTCTTCAAAGTAGTCGTTGTTGATGTGCTCGATGCCTTGTCCAAAGCGAATCGCGTCCGCGAGCGAGAACGCTGAATTTGGGTCGTAACGGAAGCGATCATTGGGTAACGCGGCGGCAAGCGTCTGATACGCATTCAGCTCGTAGTCGGGCGCGTAGACGCCGCCTTTGAGTTTGTGGGCGGTGAAGCCATGCTCGGCCTGCAACGCCTTTGCGTGGGCGACGAGTTGATCTGCGGTTCGCACCTCGCCAGCACCGGTCTTCTCGTTGGGCAGACGAAAGAACAAATAACTCGCAAACTCGACCGACGCACGTACGCGCCCGCCAAGCAGTTCCGCCACAGGCACACCCAAGCGTTGCCCCATCACATCAAGGCAGGCAAATTCAATCGCAGCGTGAAGCTGTGTGCGGTTGTTGTAAAGACTCGCCGTCGGGTTGCAGATGGCGAAGCGGAGGGCTTCCAGCTCGAAGACGTTATGGCCTTTGAGATAGCCAATCAGGCCCTCAATGCCCGCGCTGGCCACCTCGCCACCGCCGCCGAACTCCCCAAGCCCGACATAACCATCATCGGTTTCTACTTCAACGATGGTTCGAACAAAGCGCCCCCAATGCGCACCGTTGCTATGAAGAAGCGGCGCTTCCAGTGGAACCGTTACCGGTGTTGCGCGAATGTGGGTAATCCTGCTTGGTTTCACTTTACCTCTGTTGTACGATGACTTTAGTGGTGATCGCGTATGCTATCCACACCGAAGCGAATTCGCGACCGCCAGAGTCCGAATCGCTTGTACCGCAATGCCAATGCACCGCCAACAAGGAGGCCCCATGAAATTTCGCACGTTAGTCACGTCTGCGCTCGTTGCAGCCACGCTGATCGCTCCCGCGATCACCTTCGCACAAACCAAACTCAAATGGGCGCACGTCTACGAGACGTCCGAGCCTTATCACACCGAATCCGTCTGGGCCGCTGCCGAGATCAAGAAGCGCACCAACGGCAAGTTCGACATTCAAGTCTTCCCGGCGTCGTCGCTCGGCAAGGAGACCGACATCAATCAGGGCATGACTCTGGGCACGGTCGACATGATCATCAGCGGCCCATCGTTTGCGGCGCGCAGCTATCCGCGCCTGGGCATTGCCTACTACCCGTTCATCTTCCGTGACGCGGCGCATCAGGCGGCGTATTCGAAGAGCGACGTGTTCAAGGAAATGGTAGACGGCTATCGCGCCAAAACCGGCATCCAGATGACCGCCTACACCTACTACGGCGCGCGGCACACGACGTCGAATCGTCCGTTCACCGATTGCGCAGGTATGAAGGGTTTGAAGATTCGCGTGCCTGATGTGCCGGTCTACATGGCCACACCGAAATCGTGCGGCGCTAACCCGACGCCGATTGCGTTCGCCGAGGTTTATCTCGCGCTGCAAAACGGCACGGTGGAAGCACAGGAAAATCCGCTGACGACGATCGAAGCGAAGAAGTTCTTTGAAGTGCAAAAGAACATCATGCTGACCGGTCACATCGTTGATGGACTCGTGACGCAAATCGCACCGCATGTGTGGACGAAATTGACTGATGCCGAGAAGACAATTTTCACTGACGTCACGCGTGAAGCGGCCGCTCGTGCTACAGCGCAAATCATCAAGCGCGAGAGCGAGCTGGTTGAGGAGTTCAAGAAAAAAGGCTTGAACATCGTCACCGTGGATCGTGCAGGTTTTCAGGCTGCTGTACTGAAAGGCGCGACGCTCGAATCGCTCGGCTTCGACAAGAAAGACTTTGATCGCATCATTGCGCTGAAGTAGGGAGTCCGGTCCCCTCCCCTTCAAGGGGAGGGTTGGGGTGGGGATGGGTTTTCGTCGCATTGCGGGATACGCGTTTGCTCTAGAGCCACCGAAACCCATCCCCCTCCTGCCCTCCCCCTTGAAGGGGGAGGAATTAACCCGTCTCCAATTTACGTCATCCAAACACGAGAACAAACATGGACTTAGACTCCGGCCCAAAAGTCATGGGCGACGACGGCGAATTTCACGCCGTTGACGAGGAAGTAGTTTTCGACGAAGTACCGTTTGAAGGCTGGGTCGCGCTGGGCCTGTTTTGGGCATTGGGCATCGTGGTGCTGATCCAGTTTGTCACGCGCTATGTGCTGAACGATTCAGCGGCATGGACCGAAGAAATCGCGCGCTACTTTTTGATCGGCATGGTGTTCGTCGGCGCGACCATCGGTGTCGTCAAGAACAACCACATTCAGGTCGATCTGCTGTATCGCTATCTGCCCAAGACGCTAGGACGTGTGCTGTCGACTTCGGTAGATATCGGGCGCATTGCATTCTTTGGCGCGATGTCCGTGTTCACCGCCCAGATGATGATGAAGCTGGAGAGCGCGAAGATGACCATCATCGATTTGCCAATGAATATTGTTTATGGCATTTGCCTGTTCGGATTCGTCGCGATGACCGTGCGCTCGATCCTGGTTGCACGCATTCACTGGCAGCGCGGGTACAGTGTGCTGGAGCGTCCCGAATCCACGATGGCTGATCGCTGATGCGCCTTTGCATTTGCAGGAGCGGCTTGCCGCGACCCAAGGCTGTGCTTATTCAACAGTGGGTCGCGGCGAGCCGCTCCTACAAGAACCTTCCATGCTAAAAATTCTCTTCCTCTTTATGATGTCGAGCGGCCTTCCCGTGGCCATCGCGATGGCGGGCGCGTCGCTGATCTACATCCTCATCAGCGGCGACCTGCCGGGTTTCGCGGTCGTGCATCGCATGATTGGCGGCATCGACAGCTTTCCGCTGCTCGCTGTGCCGTTCTTCATCCTCGCCGGCAACCTGATGAACAACGCGGGGATCACCAACCGCATCTACAACTTCGCGCTGTCCCTCGTGGGCTGGATGAAGGGCGGCCTCGGTCACGTCAACGTTCTCGGTTCGGTGATTTTTGCGGGCATGAGCGGCACCGCAATCGCCGATGCGGCGGGCCTCGGCACCATCGAAATCAAGGCGATGAAAGATCACGGTTACGACCTTGAATTTGCGGTCGGTGTGACCGCAGCGTCGGCCACCCTCGGCCCAATCATTCCGCCGTCGCTGCCGTTCGTGATTTACGCGATGATGGCGAACGTTTCGGTCGGCGCGCTGTTCCTTGCGGGCATCCTGCCGGGTGTAATGATGGCGCTCCTGATGATGCTCACCGTGGCGTACTTCGCGCACAAAAACGGCTGGGGCGGCGACATCAAGTTCTCATTCAAGCGATTCGGCAGCGCGATCATCGAAACGCTCGTTGTGATCCTTTGGCCCGCAGCGATTTATTACGCCGTGCAGTGGGGCGCGAATGCGCAAGTCACCGTCGGCGTCGCGCTGATAGTTTTGTTTTTTGCAGACTGGAAACTGAAGTTCCAGGCGGTGCTGCCGATCATGACGCCGGTGCTCCTGATTGGTGGCATGACGACTGGATTGTTTACCCCGACTGAGGGCGCGATTGCGGCGTGCGTGTGGGCGATGGTGCTCGGGCTCTTCTGGTACAAAACGCTGTCGTGGCGAATGTTTGTGAAGGTCTGTCTCGACACCGTGGAAACGACCTCGACGGTGATGATTATCGTCGCTGCCGCGTCTATCTTTGGCTGGATGCTGACGGCCACCGGCGTGACGGCGGCAATTGCCGATTGGGTGCTCGGTTTCACCAAGGAGCCGTGGTTGTTCCTGTTGCTCGCCAACGTGTTGATGCTGTTTGTCGGCTGCTTTCTGGAGCCCACCGCGGCGATCACGATTCTGGTGCCGATCCTGTTGCCGATTGCGAGGCAGCTCGGTATCGATCCGGTTCACTTCGGCCTGGTGATGGTGTTGAACCTGATGATCGGCTTGCTGCATCCTCCGATGGGGATGGTGCTCTTTGTGCTGGCGCGGGTGGCGAAGTTGAGTGTTGAGCGAACGACGGCGGCGATCCTGCCCTGGCTGGCACCGCTGTTGTTGAGTCTCGTAATCCTGACCTACATTCCGTCGATCAGTTTGTGGTTGCCGAGATATATGGGGATGTAGCGCCGTCATGCCGAGCATTGTCAAAGTCGAACTCTGGCAGGTGAATCTGGCACCACCGGTGCCACGCTCGGACGCGATTCAATCGTTCGTGACGCAGGAGACTCCGATGTTGCGCATCACCTGCGACGACGGGTCGCAGGGTACCGGCTACAGCTACACGATAGGCACCGGCGGTTCGTCGGTAATGGCGCTGCTCGAAGATCATCTGGCGCTCAAGCTCATCGGGCGCGATGCTGACGACATCGAGGCGATCTGGAAGAATTTGTTCTTTCACACGCACGCCACGGCGGTTGGCGCGATCACGGCGCTGTCGCTGGCGACTGTGGATACCGCCTTGTGGGACTTGCGCGGTCGTCGCACGCACACACCGCTGCACAAGGCGGCTGGCGGTGCACAAAAACGTGTGGCGATGTATTCGACCGAAGGTGGCTGGCTTCACTTGTCGCCCGAGCAGTTGGTCAAGCAATCGCTGGAAGCGAAAGCCGACGGCTTCAAGGGCGTCAAGATCAAGGTCGGGCGACCGCATGTGAGCGAGGATATGGCGCGCTTGTCCGCTGTGCGTGAAGCCGTGGGTGAAGCATTCGAAATCATGATCGACGCCAATCAGTGCTTCACCGTCGGCGAGGCGATTCGTCGCGCGCGGCACTTTGAAACGTTGGACATTGCGTGGTTTGAAGAGCCGCTGCCTGCTGAGGATTTAGGCGGACATGAACGGCTGGCGCAGAGCACGAGCTTGCCCATTGCCGTCGGCGAATCGATCTACAGCCTGCAACATTTCCGCGAGTATTTGCAACGCGGCGCATGCGCAATCGTTCAGGCGGACGTCGCGCGCATCGGCGGTATTACGCCGTGGCTCAAGGTCGCGCATCTGGCAGAGAGCTTCAATGTGCCGATTTGCCCGCACTTTTTGATGGAACTGCATGTGAGCCTGTGTGCCGCTGTGCCGAACGCACCGTGGGTGGAATACATCCCGCAGCTTGATTCGATCACGACGCAGGGCATGGCGCGTGACGGCGGCTTCGCGATTCCCTCCGACGCGCCGGGTCTGGGCATTGCATGGGATTGGGCGGCGATTGAAAAGCAAGCGATTCGGCGCGCGATCGTCGAACGGTAGTCTATCGTCTTTTCGATGAAAGCACGGCGGCGTCGGGGCTAGCGACTCAAATGGTAAGAAGTCGACTACTACCGATATGCGCATCTAGCCCCAATATAGCCGTACTTTTCACGAAAAGCCATAGCCGCCCAAGCGCGACCAAACTCCGCTAAACCGGCGAATTAATGTCGATGAACTGATAGGTGATGCCGAACTGCTGCACGAGGTTGCCCGCCAGCGCTGCAACCCCGTCACGCTCCGTCGCATGATGCCCGGCGGCGATGAGCGTGATGCCCGATTCACGCGCCTGATGGACATGCTGCTCACTGATTTCACCGGTAATGAACGCGTCAGCGCCTGCTTCAATGGCGTCTTTCAGCAGCCCGCCTCCCGCGCCGGTACACCAGGCGATGGTGCGAATCATGCGGTCAGAGTGGGTAAAAAGCGTCACCCGGCGACCGTAGTGGCGCGCGCAATAAGCGGCGAGCACAGTGCAGCGCAATGCCACGTTGACCCCAAGCTGCCCCAGCATGACCAGCCCCGCCTCGCCGACGGTTCCAATCGGGGATAGCCCCAGGCGGCGGCCCATACAGGCGTTATTGCCGACCTCGGCATGCACATCCAGCGGCAGGTGATAGGCATAGAGATTGATGTTGGCGGCCAGGAGCGCCGCGATGCGCTCACGGTGATAGCCGACAATGGACGGATCGTCACCTTTCCAGAAAAGTCCGTGGTGAACGATGACGGCGTCGGCCCTGGCGGCAATCGCGGCATCAATCAGGGCCTTGTTTGCAGTGACACCGACCACAATATGAGATATGGTGCCACGGCCCGATACTTGCAGGCCATTGACAGCGACATCCTTGAAGCGGCGAACTTCGAGGAATTGATTGAGGTGACGCGTGAGCGTATCGCGGGACGCGGAGCCCCCAGTTTGAGTGTTCAAGGTCTGATTCTCGAGGTCTTGAATAAAATTGTGAAGATCAACGGTTCGCACGCAATATCCCTCGGTCTGTATCTTTTTTATCGGTGAACTCGCAAATCATCCCGATCTGACCATCTTGTACCCAGACTGTAGTCACCAAAACCTGCATACGAAGCGTTCATTCTTCACAACGTCCAACACCGGAACTGACATCACCTCAATGCTGGCAACCTCACCATGCTGACGCGATTATGGCTCGTATTTGCACAGGTCTGCACGATCTGTGTCGCTATTCTGTTCACCGTGAGCACGTTGCGGCCAGAGTGGCTGGCGCGCGCAACACCTGTCGCGCCGATGGCCCCAGTGCCCCCAGGCATTGCAACGACGGGAGCGACGGTTAATACCGCGCTTGCCGCCAATAAATCCGCCACGCCGCAACACGCCAGCACATTCAGCGAAGCGGCCAAACGCGCACTGCCGTCAGTCGTGAAAATCGCCACCAGCGCGCCGCGGCGCGCCCGCCATCCGTTGATGGATGATCCGAATTTTCAACGCTTTTTTGGGCGTCAGGGTGCCGACGAAAACACCCAGCAGAAGCAGCAATCTCAGCAGCTACTGGGCGAAGGCTCGGGCGTAATCGTGCGTGCCGATGGCTACATTCTGACCAACAATCACGTGGTCGAGGGTGCGCAGCAAATTCAGGTGGAGTTAACCGATAAGCGGGTACTGCCTGCGAAAGTGATCGGCGTCGATCCCGACACGGATCTCGCGGTCATCAAGATTGAAGGTACGGATTTCCCCGCGATTGCGTTTGGCGATTCGCAAGCGCTGCAGGTCGCAGACGTGGTGCTGGCGATCGGCAATCCGTTCGGCGTGTTTGGCAACACGGTCACGATGGGCATTGTCAGCGCGCTGGGCCGCACGCAGGTGTCCGAGTCAAATCCATTTGAGAGTTTCATTCAGACCGATGCGGCCATCAACCAGGGCAATTCGGGCGGCGCGCTGGTGAATTCCAACGGCGACCTGATCGGCATTAACTCAAGCATCTTCACCCGCACTGGCGATTTTTCCGGCATTGGCTTCGCCATCCCGACAGCACTTGCCCGGCCGATCATGGAGCAGTTGATTGCGACCGGTGAAGTCAAGCGCGGCTACCTTGGCGTGAACCTGGGCTCCATTACCGCTGAGGTGGCGCAACGCCTGGCTTTGAAAGACCAAAAAGGTGCTTTCGTAGGGGCCGTGCTCGACGGCGCGCCAGGCAGTCGTGCTGGGCTTCGTGTGAACGATGTGATCGTAGAGATCAACGGCCAGACCACGGCGGATCGTACTGACGCGGTGAACACCATCGCCATGACCGCGCCCGAGCAGACCATTCCGCTTAAGGTAATGCGTCAGGGCGAAATTGTTGAGCTGAAAGTGACGCTGGGGAAGCGTCCGGCGACGAAACGCTAGCGCGTAGGAGAGGCGAAAGCCGCCGCTCCTACAGATACCTGGTTATGCTGCCGCGTCTTCAGTCTTCCTCGTCCTTGGTGTGATGAAGCGGCTGACAATGATGCCAACTTCGTAAAGGATCACGAGCGGCACCGCGAGAAAGAGCTGCGAAAGCACGTCGGGCGGCGTAACAACTGCGGCAATCACAAACGCAGCAACGATGAAGTAGCCGCGAAATTCACCGAGCTGCTGCACAGTGACGATGCCGGCGCGCGTGAGCACCGCTAGCACCACCGGTGTCTCAAATGTGATGCCAAACGCGATGAACATGGTGAGCGCAAAGCTCCAGTATTTATCGATGTCAGGCGTCATATTCACGCCCGCCGGCGTGAAGCCGACGAAGGTGCCAAAGATCGACGGAAACACGATGAAATACGCGAACGCCATGCCGCAGAAAAACAGAATCGTCGACGACACAATGATTGGCAACGCCATCTTCTGTTCGTGCTTGTAAAGCCCCGGCGCAACGAAGGCCCACATCTGATACAGCACGACCGGAAGCGAAATCAAAAAGCCGGTCATCAGCGTGACTTTAAGCGGGATAAAGAAAGTTCCCGTCACGTCAGTCGCGATCATTGAGGTGCCTGCTGGCAAGACCTTCAGCATCGGAGCCGCAACCAGCGCGTAAAGGTCTTTCATTCCCGGCCAGGCCATGAGCGCGAAGGTCACGATGAGCACCGCGACAACGGCTTTGACCAGACGCTGGCGTAGTTCGATCAGGTGGGAGATGAAGGTTTCTTGAGGGGCGTCGGACATGAAACAAATGAGGTTGCGCGGACGGACGTTGTGGGAGCGGCTTCAGCCGCGATGTTCGTTGACGTAGCGATGGCGGCAATCGCGGCTAAAGCCGCTCCCACCAGGCGCTACGCAGCCTTTTTTGGCGATTCAGGCGGCACTTCAACCGGCGCAGGCCTCAACGTTGCGCTCATCTGCTCGGCCGGAATCAGCGGCTTCGCCTCAATCGCCGCTTGCGCTTCCAGCGCCTGTTCGGCGATGGATTTTTCGAGTGCCTCGACTTCATTCAATGCTGCTTGAGCGGGTGCGGCGATCGTGTTCGCCACGCCAGTTTCAGCGGAGCCCAGTTTGGCGTGATAGTCCGATTCCATTTCGTTAAGGACTTTGGAGGCCGACGAGGCTTCCTGCTCGACGCTGCGACCGGCTTCGTTCACTGTCGTCTCGAAACTCTTCGCCGCGTCTTGCGCGGCCTGCTGAAGTTTTTTCAGCTCGTCCATCTGCATTTCGCGATCAATGTCCTGCTTGACCTGATTGGCATAGCTGCGCGCCCGGCCAAGCAGGTGACCGAGCGTACGGGCCACTTTGGGCAGTTTTTCCGGCCCAAGCACGATCAACGCCACGACCGCGATGATCATCATCTTGCCGAAAGACAATTCAAACATGGCGTTCGACGGAGAGTTCAAACATGCTGGACTAAAAGTGAGCGGTGACGAGTGAGTGGTGAGCAGTTATTAATACGCGGCATTACGAGCTAGAGCAACCTACTGTTCACTGCTCACTCGTCACCGCTCACTTACAAACGCTAAACCTTGTCGCGCTTTGCTTCGCCTTCAATCACGTTAGGCGCAGCAGCCACCGGAGGCGCTTCTGCCGCCGTCTTGGTAGCGTCTTCGCCGCTCTTCATGCCGTTTTTGAAATCGCTAACTGCGCCGCCAAGATCCTTGCCGACGTTACGCAGTTTTTTGGTGCCAAACACCATCACTACGATCAAGAGAACAACTAACCAGTGCCAAATCGAAAATGAACCCATTGGAAACTCCTAACTTCTAAAAAACTTGTGGCTAACACGGGCGTTTGGACGCGCTATTCGTCTCTGGCGATCATGCGACCTAGCGGCCCGGAGCCGCCCAGCACGTGCATATGTAAGTGAAATACGTCCTGCCGACCGACCCGCCCATCGTTGATGATAGTGCGGAAACCGTCGACCGACCCGTTTTCCCGCGCCACTTGCGACGCCACCAACATCATTTTACCTAGCACCAGCTGATCTTCCGGTTGCGCCTCGGACAATTTTGCAATGTGTTTCTTCGGAATCAACAGCAAATGCACCGGTGCCGAAGGGTGAATATCCTTGAACACGAGCACTTCATCATCCTCATAAACCCGCGTTGACGGGATTTCGTTACGAATGATTTTGCAGAAAAGGCAGTCTTTGTCGGTGCTCATTGGAAGTCGAAATATTTCTGTAGGAGTGGCTCTGCAGCGACTGTTCGAGCGAAAGCATCGGTCGCGGCAGAGCCGCTCCTACAGGTCATTTGGGTCGCGACGCCTTCTCTTCAATGCCGGACATACCCTCACGCCGCGCCAGTTCAGCCAAAACATCAACCCCAGTCAAATCGTAGCGCGACATTGCGACGAGCATGTGAAACCACACATCCGCCGCCTCGCCCACGACCCGCTCACGATCGTGCGCGCTGGAACCCTGCTCGGCGTCTTTGCAGGCCATAACGAACTCGGTGGCCTCTTCACCGACTTTTTTAAGCGCAGCATCCGGCGCTCTGGAAAATAATTTCGCAACGTACGAGCTTGCAGGATCGGCATCTTTGCGGGACGCGAAAGTCTGGGCCAGACGTGCGAAAACATCAACGTAGTCAGCGCTCACCGTACATCTCCGCTTCGGTCTTCATTGGTTCGAATTGAGTTACCCACTGTTTTTTCCCATTTTCCGCATTTTCCAGTTTCCGGAAAAAACAATTGCGTCGCCCGGTGTGGCAGGCGATGCCGCCCAGCTGCTCCACTTTCAGCAAAACCACGTCGCCGTCGCAGTCAATCAGCACTTCGCGCAGAATTTGCAGGTGGCCGGAGCTTTTGCCCTTCATCCACTGTGATCTGCGGGAACGCGAGTAGTAGCAGGCCTTTCCGGTGGCAATCGTGCGCTCAAACGCGTCGCGATCCATCCAGGCAACCATCAATATCGCGTTGGTCACCGCGTCCTGAGCAATGGCGGGAAGCAGGCCATTTTCGTCGAAACGCAGTTCTGCCCAGACAGCTGCGGGCATCGCGGTTTCAAACGTAGAAGAAAGCGTTTCAGACATGCCCCAAGTCTATCAGTCGATTAACAGCTATTGGCTGCAATGACCACTGCATTGGGTTTGGCAACGATAAATGATGAAAATCGACTACCTATAAAAATCAACGTTAGCCCCTAATCAGCCGTCATTTCAGCAAAAAGCTGATGTTCAAATCAAGGACTGAAATCAGGCTGATTCTTCGGATTCGCGCTGATGAATGCGGGCAGCGTGTTGCACAGCGCGTCAATCGCCACGATGCGCGGAAATTTCGTCAAGTCCACATTAAACCGCCGCGCGGAAAACACTTGCGGCACCAGCACACAGTCAGCCAGCGTCGGCATGTCCTCAAAGCAAAAATGCCCGCTCATGTTCGATTGCGCCAGCGTCTGCTCGAACGCCTCCAGCCCAGGCGAAATCCAGTGCGCGATCCACGCGTTCTTCTGATCGACCGACACGCCAAGTTCGTTGGTCAAGTAATTCAGCACGCGCACGTTGTTAAGCGGATGCGTGTCACACGCGAGAGAGAGCGCAAGGGCGCGTACATGAGCACGAGCAACCGCGCCCTTTGGTAACAACGGCGCGCTATCCGGCATCGTCTCATCGAGGTATTCCATGATCGCCAGCGACTGCGTGAGTACCGCGCCAT
>JBBRVM010000047.1:0-12518 GCA_038246865.1 Burkholderiales bacterium | reverse complement strand
GTACAACCACTTCAAGCGGATTGACGCGAATCTCAAAGACAACGACGTTGAACTCGCCAAGAGCAACATTCTTTTAGTTGGCCCCACGGGCTCCGGCAAGACGCTCCTTGCACAGACGTTGGCCCGCTTGCTGGACGTCCCGTTTGTGATCGCTGATGCGACTACGTTGACCGAAGCTGGCTACGTTGGCGAAGACGTTGAAAACATCATTCAAAAGCTCTTGCAGACTTGCGAGTACGACGTAGAGCGTGCGCAGCGCGGTATCGTCTATATCGACGAAATTGACAAGATTTCGCGCAAGGGCGAGAACCCTTCATTCACGCGCGATGTCTCCGGCGAGGGCGTGCAGCAGGCGCTCCTCAAACTGATCGAAGGCACCAACGCTTCGGTGCCACCTCAGGGTGGACGCAAGCATCCGAATCAGGAGTTCGTCACCGTCAACACAGCCAATATCCTGTTCATCGTAGGTGGCGCGTTTGAAGGTCTGGATCGTGTGATTCGGCAACGCTCTGCGAAAACCGGAATCGGCTTCGGCGCTGAGGTTGTTTCGCCAGACGATCGTAGTTCGATCAGCGCGCTGTTACGTGACACCGAGCCCGATGATTTGATTCGATTTGGCCTGATCCCCGAGTTGGTGGGCCGTTTGCCCGTGTTGGCAACGCTCGACGAACTCAATGAAGCGGCTTTGATTGATATTCTTGTGCGCCCGAAAAATGCGCTCATGAAGCAGTATCAAAAGATGTTCCGGCTCGAGAATGTCGAGCTTGAAGTTCGCGATAACGCGTTGGCCGCTATTGCCAAGCGAGCCATAAAGCGGCGTACTGGTGCACGTGGATTGCGATCTATAGTTGAATCCCTGCTACTTGACATCATGTATGACTTGCCGTCGCTCAATAACCTCGAACGTGTGGTCATTGACGAAAACACGGTAGAGACAAATTCCCGTCCCTTACTGATTTACAGCGAACCAAGCAAAGCTGCCTGAGTCATCTCAGCCGCAGGTGCAATTTGTGATTCGCACACATTGCACGCATTGCGCGGTTCGCACGATGATATGAAAGTTTGCCATGTCCGACATTAGCGCTGACGTCCCCAACATCCTGTCCTATCCCTTGTTGCCGCTACGCGACGTCGTCGTGTTTCCGCACATGGTCATCCCGCTGTTTGTGGGCCGCCCAAAGTCCATCAAGGCGCTCGAAGTGGCGATGGAGAGTGGCAAGCACATTCTTTTAGTCGCGCAGAAATCCGCCGCCAAGGACGATCCTTCGCCCGAGGATTTGTACGACACAGGCTGTGTCGCAACAGTACTGCAAATGCTCAAACTGCCTGACGGCACCGTCAAAGTTTTGGTTGAAGGATTGCACCGCGCACTGTTGACCGCGCTGACCAACAACGGTGAATTTTTCTCTGCTGAAGCGCAGCCGATTGCGTCAAGCGAAGAGGGGCCCGCGGAAGTGGAAGCTTTGCGCCGCGCACTTCTCGCGAATTTTGATCAGTTCGTTAAGCTCAACAAAAAAATCCCCGCAGAAATTCTCACATCAATGGCGGGCATTGACGATGGCGGTCGTCTCGCTGACTCCATCGCAGCGCACCTTCCGTTGAAGCTTGAGCAGAAACAGGAAGTGCTTGAACTACCTTCCGTTGCCAAGCGAATTGAGCATTTGATGGGCTTGATCGAAGCAGAAATCGACATTTTGCAAGTCGAAAAGCGCATTCGAGGCCGTGTCAAGCGGCAGATGGAAAAGAGCCAGCGCGAGTACTACTTGAATGAGCAGGTTAAGGCAATTCAGAAAGAATTGGGCGACGGCGAAGATCAGGCTGAGATTGAGGAAATCTCAAAGAAAATAAAAGCGGCAGGCATGCCGAAAGAGGCTCTGGATAAGGCTGAAGCCGAACTGAAGAAACTCAAGATGATGTCGCCGATGTCGGCGGAGGCGACCGTCATTCGCAACTATCTTGATGTGCTCACCGGCTTGCCATGGAAGAAAAAGAGCAAGGTATCCAAGGACTTGAACCGGGCGATCAACATCCTCGAAGAGGATCACTACGGCCTCGAAAAAGTCAAAGAGCGAATCACAGAGTATCTCGCCGTGCACCAGCGCGTGGACAAGGTCAAGGCACCGATTCTTTGTCTCGTTGGCCCACCGGGTGTCGGCAAGACTTCGCTGGGGCAATCCATCGCACGGGCTACCAATCGTAAATACGTGCGTATGTCGCTCGGCGGCGTGCGTGATGAATCAGAGATCCGTGGTCATCGCCGCACGTACATCGGTTCGCTTCCGGGCAAAGTGCTCACCAATTTGTCAAAAGTTGGCGTGCGCAACCCGCTGTTTCTGCTCGACGAAATTGACAAAATGGGCCAGGATTTCCGCGGCGATCCGGCCTCGGCGCTCCTTGAAGTGCTCGATCCTGAACAGAATCACACGTTCTCTGACCATTACGTTGAGGTTGACTTTGATCTCTCCGACGTGATGTTCGTTGCGACCGCAAACAGCTACAACCTCCCTGCGCCGTTGCTTGATCGCATGGAAGTCATCCGGCTCTCGGGCTATACCGAAGACGAAAAAGTAAAAATTGCACAGAAGTATTTGCTGCCGAAGCAGATAAAAAACAACGGTGTAAAACCCGGTGAGATCGATGTGACCGAAGATGCGATTCGCGACATCGTTCGCTACTACACGCGAGAGGCTGGCGTGCGCTCGCTTGAGCGTGAAATCTCCAAGCTGTGCCGCAAGACGATCAAGCAAACGATGACGCAAGCAAAGATTGGCGGTAAGCAAGCGGCCGTCGGCGTGGTCATATCCGCCGCTAATCTGGCGGACTATCTGGGCGTGCGCAAATTCTCGTTCGGCATGGCTGAAAAGACCAATCAGATCGGTCAGGTTAACGGGTTGGCATGGACCGAAGTTGGCGGTGATTTACTCACCGTGGAGGCGGTGGCTCTGCCTGGCAAAGGTACGGTGCGCCAGACCGGCAAGTTGGGCGACGTGATGCAGGAATCAGTGGCAGCAGCCGTGTCGGTGGTGCGCGCCCGCGCGAAGCAACTCGGTATCAAAGCCGATTTCTACGAGAAGCACGATCTGCACTTGCACTTCCCGGAAGGCGCTGTGCCGAAGGATGGCCCGAGCGCAGGCATCGCTATCACCACGGCCATCGTATCAACGCTGACGGGCATTCCGGTGCGCGCAAACGTGGGGATGACAGGGGAGATTACATTGCGCGGAGAAGTGTTGCCTATTGGCGGGCTTAAGGAGAAGCTGTTGGCCGCACATCGTGGTGGTCTGACGCTTATTTTGATACCGGAACAAAACATTAAAGATCTCGCAGAAATTCCGGACAACATTAAGAACGTTCTGGAGATTCGACCGGTCAAGTGGATTGACGAAGTGCTGTCGGCTGCACTGGAACACGCACCGATTCCCCTCGGTGACGAGGTGGCTGTTCCTTCAGCCGTGCAGAAAGACACGGCTATTGCCACGGATGTTGTTATCACACATTAAGCCAAGCCAATCAGGCAGCGGCGTGGCGCGGGTTTCGTAGTAGACTCGCGCCCTACGATTTAAACCATGTCTATGTCTCGCCAGATCGTTAAACCGACTGGCGGATGAGACGAAAATCCTGTACTAGTCCAAACAATTGCTGAAAGGGGACAAACAATATGAATAAAGCAGAACTGATCGAGAGCATCGCCAAGAGCGCTGACGTTTCGAAGGCAGCAGCAACACGAGCGCTCGACGCCACCATCAAGGCGGTTTCGATTGCTTTGAAAAAGGGTGATGTAGTCACACTCGTTGGTTTCGGTAGCTTTTATGTCGGCAAACGCACCGCGCGTACCGGTCGTAATCCACGCACGGGCGCTGCAATCAAAATCAAGGCGGCAAAGGTTCCAAAGTTTCGCGCTGGCAAAGCTTTGAAAGATGCGATAAACTAGTGGGCTTGCTTGGATAAATTAATTAATTCGTTGATCGGTTTATCCAGCCGCTGAGTTCTGGGGCTTCTAATCGGCTTCAGAATTAAAAGCGGGTGCTTAGCTCAGTTGGTAGAGCGTCGCCCTTACAAGGCGAATGTCGGGGGTTCGAGCCCCTCAGCACCCACCAAATGATGCGAGCGCGAAAGCGCAAGTAGCGCAAGTAGCTCAATGTGGAGTGGTAGTTCAGTTGGTTAGAATACCGGCCTGTCACGCCGGGGGTCGCGGGTTCGAGTCCCGTCCACTCCGCCAACAAAATGAGACACAATCGAGGCGAACAGTAGTTCGCCTTTTTTGTATCTGATGTCGTATTAAGTTCGGTGCCGAACGCCGCAACCCGGGGCGAGCCTCCCGGCAGCCCTTGAAGGCTTGACGACACCGTACCGCAACACCGTAACGAAGAGAAAAGCATGTTTGATTTCGTCCACAAAAACAAACGCATCGTTCAGTTCATTCTGGCTTTGATGGTGTTGCCATTTGCGTTCGTCGGTCTCGACAGCTACGTGAACAACATGGGCCGCGACAAAGACGTTGCAACCGTTGGCGGGCAAAGCGTCACGCCACAAGATTTCGAGAACGCGTTGCGCTCGCAGCAGGAGCGGATGCGCCAAATGCTCGGGAAAAATTTTGACCCCACGATGTTTGACAACCCAGAGGTTCGTCAGCAGGTACTGGATGGTTTGGTGAATCAGCGTTTGCTGGCTGCGTCAAGCCAGAACCTGAAACTTACCGCGCCTGATGCGCTTCTGCAAAAGACCATTCTTGAAATTCCTGACTTTCAGGATAATGGCAAGTTCTCGCCAGCGAAGTACGATGAGGTGCTGAAGTTAAATGGCTTGAATCGCATGAGCTACGAGCAGCGCCTGCGCGGCGATCTCGCGCAGCAACCGATTCAGGATGCGCTTTCCCGCAGCAATCTCACCAGCACCGCTCAGGTTGGTTTGTTTCAGCGTTTGACCGAACAGGCGCGCGAGATTCAGGTCGCCGCCATCGACGTCAACACGTTCATGCCAATGGCTAAAGTCGAAGACGCACAGATCAAAGCTGAATACGAAAAGAGCCCCGACTCATATCGTGCGCCTGAGCAAGCGAAGATTGAGTACGTGACGCTCAATCAGGCTGCGTTTATGGCAAGCGCTGTTGTTACGCCCGAAGAAGTGAAGGGCGAATATGACAAGCGCCTCAAAGAGTTCTCGGCACCCGAAGAGCGTCGTGCCAGCCACGTCTTGTTGTCCGTTGAAAAAGATGAAAAAGGACAGCCAAAAGCCGCTTCCAGAGATGCTGCGAAAGCCGAAGCCGAAGCTATCATCAAACAAGTTGGCACGTCGGCAGAAAAGTTTGCTGAGCTGGCCAAGACAAAATCGAAAGACCCAGGCTCCGCTGCGCAAGGCGGCGATCTGGGATTCTTCGGTCGTGGTCAGATGGTGAAGCCGTTCGAGGAAGCGGTGTATTCGATGAAGCCAGGTGAGGTACGCGGCCCGGTTGAGTCGGACTTTGGCTTTCACATCATTCGTTTGACCGAAGTCAAAGCGGAGCGGACGCGCGCACTTGACGAAGTGCGGGCGCAAATTGAGACTGAACTCAAACAACAAAAGGCCACCAAGCTGTTTGCCGAAAACGCAGAGAAGTTTCAGAACCGCGTTTATGAGCAGGGCGACAGCTACGCGAAGATCGCCGAAGAGTTGAAGCTGGAAGTCAAGAAGACCGACTGGCTAACGCGCGCCCAAGTGCAGGCGGTCGCCGCCGGTAACCAGAAATTTGCGCAGACCGTATTCGCGCCTGCCAACGTTGCTGCCAAGAAAAATTCTGAGGCGATTGATTTGGGTAACAACAGCCTGATCTCGGCGCGTGTGCTCGAATACAAGCCTTCTGCCGTTCGCCCGCTCGAAGAAGTTCGTGGCCAAATCAGCTTGCAGTTGCAACGTAAACTGGCGGGTGAACTCGCCGCCAAGTCCGGTGCAGAAAAGCTTGCGGCGCTTTCCGCTGGCAAAGACGCAGGTCTGACGTTTGGACCCGCACAAAAGCTCACACGTCAGGCCCCACTGCCTAACGTCAATCAGGCGCTGGCGAAGTCCGTGTTCGCGGTAGACGTGAGTAAGGGCCCAACCGCTGTCGGCGGCGCGAACGATGCGGGTGGCTACACCGTCGCCAAAGTATTGAAGGTCATTGAGCCCGAAGCAGCGAACGCCGAAAAATTGAAGTCACTGGGTCAGCGTTTGACGGGGCAAGGTGGCGCCGATCTCAGCAACGCTTATCTCGTCGCATTAAAAGAGCGCATCAAGGTCGAGATCAAAAATAACGCCATTCCGGCGGCCCCCGCCAGGTCTGACCAATCAGATAAAGCGGGTGCCAGCAAATCCGGCTAAATCGCGCGAACTCGCGGCGCACCACCGCAATTGGCCGCGTCCACGCGCCGTGAGTAAAATAGAGCTTTTGGGAATTTCACATGCGCATTCGCGCCAAAGCCCTTACCTTCGACGACGTTCTGCTCGTCCCCGGCCAGTCCAGTGTTCTACCTCGCGACGTTGACCTCGCGACCCCACTTACCCGCTCTATTCGCCTGAATTTGCCGCTGCTGTCAGCAGCGATGGATACGGTGACTGAATCGCGTCTGGCCATTGCTATGGCGCAAGCTGGCGGCGTCGGCGTCATCCACAAAAATTTCACGGCAAAGCTTCAAGCCCTTGAGGTGAGCCGCGTCAAGCGATTCGAATCGGGCGTGCTGAAAGACCCGATCACCGTGCCGCCGACGTTGCCGGTGCGCGATGTGCTCGCCATCACGCGTGAGCATCGCGTGTCCGGTCTGCCGGTCGTCGAAGGGAACAAAGTCGTTGGCATTGTCACCAATCGCGATTTGCGCTTCGAGCCTGGACTTGATCAGCCTGTCTCCGCGATCATGACGCCAGCATCAAAGCTGGTCACGGTGCGTGAAGGCGAGAGCATCGAGGTGGCCAAGGCGCTGATGCACAAGCATCGCCTTGAGCGAGTGCTCGTCGTCAATGATAAGTTTGAGCTGCGCGGCCTCATCACCGTCAAAGATATTCTCAAGTCGACCGAACATCCGCTCGCGTGCAAGGATGAGTTTGGTCGCCTGCGCGTCGGCGCTGCGGTTGGCGTCGCAGAGGGCACCGAGGAGCGCGTTGAACTACTGCTGGCGGCTGGCGTCGATTTTCTCGTTATCGACACAGCACACGGTCATTCCAAGGGCGTAGTCGATCGCGTCCGTTGGGCGAAGCTTAACTACCCTGACGCACAAATCATCGCGGGCAATATTGCCACGGCTGAGGCCGCTCGCGCGCTGGCTGATGCAGGCGCTGACGCAGTCAAGGTTGGCATTGGCCCCGGCGCGATCTGCACCACGCGGATCGTGACCGGTGTCGGCGTGCCGCAGATCACCGCGATTGCCGACGTCGCCAAGGGCCTCGAAGGCACCGGTATTCCACTGATTGCCGACGGTGGCATTCGCTATTCGGGCGACATTGCCAAAGCCATCGCGGCAGGCGCGCATTGCGTCATGCTCGGCAGCATGTTCGCTGGCACCGAAGAAGCGCCGGGCGACATCGTGTTGTTCCAGGGCCGAAGCTACAAAAGCTTCCGTGGCATGGGCAGCCTTGGCGCGATGCAACAGGGCAGTGCTGATCGTTACTTCCAAGACAGCGCGCCGAACAATCCCAACACCGCCAAGCTGGTGCCGGAAGGTGTCGAAGCGCAGGTGCCGTTCAAAGGCAGCGTCGCGAATGTCATATTCCAGATGGAAGGCGGTTTGCGCGCCTCTATGCACTACTGCGGCTGCATCTCGCTCGACGAGATGCGTGCACACGCAGAATTTTCAGAAATCACCTCCGCTGGCATTCGTGAATCCCATGTTCACGATGTCAGCATTACGAAAGAAGCCCCGAACTACCATGTTGACTAGTATTTCCCGCCTCGCGCTTGTCGCGGTCCTCGCCTGCGCCGCCCTTGTGGCACAGGCCGATGAGCTTACGCCTGCCAAGCGCGCGCAGATAAAAACACTTCTGGATATCACTGGTATCAAGGCGATCCCTGAACAGATCGCCAATAACACCGTACAAAGCTGGGCTCCGGGCATCAAGCAACTCGACCCCAAGTTCCCGGACAAAGGATTTGCGATTGCACGTGACGCTTTTCTGGCGAGCCTGAATGCAAAAGTAGACACGCCGGGCGGACTGATTGAACAAGTGGCGCTCGTGTATCACAACACGTTTAGCGGGCCAGAAATCGCCGACCTGTTGAAGTTTTACCAAAGCCCTGTCGGTAAAAAACTGCTGGCGAATCAGGCGAAAGTCAACGGCGAAACGTTCCAGACCGCGATGAAGTGGGCAGACTCCATGTCTGCTGATATCGACCAACGAATCGAAACTGGGCTCAAAAGAGAAGGCCTCAAACTGCCTGAACCGCCGAAAGCGGCACCGGCCGCACCGGCCGCGGGCGGCGTGCAACCTCCCGCCAAAAAATAGCGGCAGTGAACAAGGGGCCTCGCGGCCCCTTTGTGTTTCAGCCTTAAGCCTACGGGCATCCCCAAAAAAGAACTTTTAGAGATGCCTACATTTAACGTATTTAGTGAGATCACCATGGCGCGCGGTATCCTGATTCTTGATTTTGGTTCGCAGGTCACGCAACTCATCGCGAGGCGAGTGCGTGAAATGGGCGTGTACTGCGAGCTGCATCCGAATGACGTGTCGGACGAGTTTATTCGCGAATACAACCCCGAAGGCATCATCCTTTCCGGTAGTCACGCCAGCACGTATGAAGCGCATGATTTGCGTGCGCCCGCTGCCGTGTTCACGCAAGGCGTCCCGGTGCTCGGCATCTGCTACGGCATGTTCACTATGACCGTGCAACTGGGCGGCAAAGTCGAAGCGAGTGATCATCGCGAGTTTGGTCATGCCGAAGTGCGGGCGCGCGGTCACACACTGCTTCTGGAAGGCATTGAAGACACTAAGAACGACGAAGGCCACGGTCTGTTGCACGTCTGGATGAGCCACGGCGACAAGGTCACCGAGATGCCACCCGGCTTCAAGCTGATGGCGTCAACACCTAGCTGTCCGGTGGCAGGCATGGCCGATGAAGTACGCAAGTTTTACGGCGTGCAGTTCCACCCCGAAGTCACGCATAGCAAGCGTGGTGCCGCAATGCTGCGCCGTTTCGTGCTCGATATCTGTGCTGCAGAGCCCTCGTGGACGATGCCGAATTACATCGACACCGCCGTCGCGAAAATTCGCGAAGCGGTGGGTACGGACGAAGTTATTTTGGGTCTCTCCGGTGGCGTTGACTCGAGCGTTGCCGCTGCGTTAATCCATCGTGCGATTGGCCCGCAACTCACTTGCGTGTTCGTCGATCACGGCCTGTTGCGGCTTAACGAAGGCGCGATGGTGATGGATATGGTCGCGCGCAATCTGGGCGTCAAAGTTATCGCCGTTGATGCCAGTGATCAATTCCTCGGGCACCTAAAAAGCGTAACCGACCCCGAGGCCAAACGCAAAATCATCGGTCGCGAGTTCGTTGAAGTTTTTCAGGCCGAAGCGAAAAAACTGCCCGCTGCAAAATGGCTCGCGCAAGGCACGATTTATCCCGACGTGATCGAAAGCGCTGGCGCAAAAACCAAAAAAGCGAACACCATCAAGAGCCATCACAACGTGGGCGGCTTGCCGGAAACGTTAAATCTGAAACTACTCGAACCGCTTCGCGAATTATTCAAAGATGAAGTCCGCGAACTCGGCGTCGCTCTGGGTTTGCCACGCGAAATGGTCTTTCGCCACCCGTTCCCCGGTCCCGGTTTGGGCGTGCGAATTTTGGGCGAAGTGACGCGCCCCGCAGCGGATTTGCTGCGTCGTGCCGATGCGATCTTCATTGAGGAATTGCGCAACACCAAAGACGCCGACGGCAAGAGCTGGTACGACCTCACTGCGCAAGCGTTCGCGGTCTTCCTGCCAGTGAAAAGCGTCGGTGTCATGGGCGATGGCCGCACGTATGAGAACGTCGTAGCGTTACGTGCGGTACAAACCACTGACTTTATGACCGCACACTGGGCCGAACTGCCGCATTCGCTGCTCGGCAGAGTCTCGAACCGCATCATCAACGAAGTGCGCGGCTTCAATCGTGTCGTCTACGATATTTCAGGAAAACCACCGGCGACAATTGAGTGGGAGTGAGAGGGAAAGCTTCGCAAGGTCATGGCCAATTACGTCGCCAAACTTAGTCCACTTTTCGCGAAACAGATGTGGTTTCACGTTCAACTGAATCTATTTGTTGCAAGTTTTTGCGATTGCCAAAAGTTCTAAATGAGGCGACGGCCTTGCCTTTCCTTTGTGTTGCTATCCGAACGTTGCAGCATGGTATTTTCTAATTTCAATGCCTCCAACCCTTGGAAGCGCAGAACTAGCCCACCAGTTTCGACCAAGCAGTCACACCGGAATCCGCATCGCCACGCCCATAGTTCTACGCAAGGATTCGGACAGCGTCCGCCTGTGAGGGCGAATCGGTGAGCGGAACTATTGCGTGAATAAGGCGAGCCATCCGCCAAAAACTCCCCCTGCCGCTTGCACGATTTGGAACGCGGTGGCGTTTGCGGGGTGAGGCGCATGGCGCCGCAGCAACCTCACGCAAGTGGCGCAGAAAACGTACAGTCCCACAGATACCGCGGCCTTCGACGGGTCAAACGTCATCGTCCAGGCGGCAATGAGGCCAGTTGCGATCACATGCTGAAACCAATGCCAGTTGCTGCTCATGTCCGCCGATGCTGCCTGAGACCATCCCACGACGTAGGCCAGCAGAAACACCATCAATGGCAGTGCTGTCCATGTCACGTGCATGGCCGTCATCGCGGGGCCTGATGTATCCATTTCAGTAAACAGGCTCTGGGTAAGCATCATCGCCAAGCTCGCTGACATTGCAAGCGAGAACCAGATCACAACAACACCAACCCGAACCTTCGCGATCGAACCCGACCTGCCAGCGTGGGGCAGTGATCGCGCTAAGCCCACCTTTCGCACGGCCCCAATCAGGCTAGCCCCAATGAGCAATAACATGGAGCCCACGATGACCCACGAGGTGTCCGAAGGGGCATGCGCTGGATGCATCCAGACCCCCACACCCAACAGCGCTCCCGCGTTGCTGGACGCGAGAATTGAATAGGGGCGCAGTTCGCAACTGTTTGCTGTTCTCCCTAGAGCGCGCAGCATGACCGTCGACGCGCAGGCAAGCCACACCGCAATGGGCGCAAGATGACCCAGGCGATGGGGGCCCGCAGGCATCGCCATAAGGATCGTGTAAGCCGCGACGGGCACGAAGACTGCCGCCGCCAGGCGCAGATCAGGTCCTGGCGCAAGACCTGACGAGATGGCCGTCAGCGCGACTCCTACTAGATAAGTCCACTGAAAAAAGTGCACGACAGTGCCAGGGCTATGCCAATGGCCCATCTCGGCGACAGCCAAAGGCTGCAGACCAAAGAGAAGAAAGCTGGACAACGCCGCAATAGCGCTTGCGAATATCAGCAACGTAGTGAACGCTTGCAGGCCCGAACTCTCGTCCGTGCTTGATTTCATGCGTTCAACGCTCCGAATGAACCGCAAGCGCTCTAATCGCGACAGGCCAGTAACACGCCCTCACCACTGCCAAGATCATCGATACGTGTTCTGAAAGCCGGATCACGCTGGGCCGCTTCAACGAATTGCGTCACCTGACGCGCGTCCGGGCGAAGGACGTTGTCGGCAGCGTAGCAGCCCTTCACTGCGATCTTGCCTTTGAGGTCGTTCCAGTAGTTCAGGTACCAATCTTTGTCGGCGTCCTGGAACACCAGGTCCCACGGGCCGGACAATTGCTTGACGAGGTCGTGCGCGTTGGCCAGCCGGGCGTCAATGTAGGCGTCAACGCCAGCCAGTTTGAAGTTGCGCAGCGCTTCTGCGTGGCGTGTCGGGTCGATTTCGATAGTCGTGAGCCGCCCCCCGGTCTTGGCAGCAGCCCACCCGAGCCAGACTGCGGAGTGCCCTGTCGACGTGCCGACCTCCAGCAGGCGCTTGAATCCGTTTTTGAGCACCAGGTCATGCAAGGCTTGTCCATCTTCGTAGCGCACATTCCAGTAGTTGATGCCCTGGCTCCAGGTGTTGTGACGTTGATCCAGGAAGGCCTTGACGCGTGCGTCGAGATTCGCCGGCAAAGGCACCTGCGCCATCGCGTCGCGTGCAAGTAGTATTGGCACCGCGCCAGCGCAACCAAGCAGGGCAATGCTGGACAGGGAGAATGCGCGTCGGGTTGAGTTCATGCGTAATTACCTTTCAGAATATTGAGCAAGGGCTGATCTTTCAGGGTGCCGCTCACTATCGAGTCTCGCTGAGAACAAGAACTTCGTGAACGGCAGTGGCAGCATCACCACCGACTTTCGCGCCTCCACCAAACACATAGATGCGGTTGCCCACGGTGGCGGCGCCCAGTCCGTGTCTTGGGGTTGGTAACGGCGGAAGCGGTTGCCAACGGTCGGTGGCGGGCTCGTAAACCCAGTTGTTGTCGAACACCTTGCGCTCCGGAACCCACT
>JBBRVM010000046.1:0-12567 GCA_038246865.1 Burkholderiales bacterium | reverse complement strand
CAAATCATCGCGTCGCGCTCGTTTGGGGCACCGGTGCGGAGCTTGTCCGAGATCAGTGAAGCGGTGAGTTGGCACATTGATCGGGCCGCCAACAAACTACGCGCGCAAGGTTCGGTCGCAGCCACCGTTTATGTGTTTGTTGAGACCAATCGGTTCAAACCCATTGAACCACAGTACAGCGCTGGGTTGATGGTGCCGCTGGTAGCGCCTACCGACAACACGTTCACGCTCACTGACGCAGCTCTGGCGGGATTGCGACGTATTTATCGCGCTGGATACACCTACAAGAAGTGCGGTGTGATGTTGGTCGGGATTTCCGACACAGCGCAGCGACAAGGAACACTGTTGCTGGCGATAGACGATGCGGCTGCGCCGAACTGGACGGTGGAGCCCAGCCAGGCGCAACGTGAGAGGTCGGCGAAGACGATGTCCGTGATGGACGCGATCAACGCGCGCTGGGGGCGCGGTACGGCTCGCAGCTCAGCCACCGGCGTGACCCAGCGGTGGGCAATGCGATCAGAGAATCGATCGCCTCGCTACACGACGCGATGGGATGAGTTGCCGGTGGCACGCTGAGCGCGCTGCAAAAAATTGCATCTCGCGGAGCCAAGCCTGACGGGAGCCGTCACGCCTGAGCTTGTCGACACTCAAAGCGATGAGCTTTGGTTGATGATTCCGACACCGGTATTTCTCCCAATTTCCGACGGGACAGGAGACTCGGTCGGGTCCACCTTGCAGGTCTCCTGCTAACCCTTGACACACACCACTTGTTTAAGCGTGTGCACGACGTCGACGAGGTCACGCTGCGCTGCCATCACGGCGTCAATGTCTTTGTATGCCATGGGAATCTCATCGATCACGTCTGCGTCTTTGCGACACTCCACACCGGCTGTAGCTCGGATCTGGTCGTCCACCGTGAAGCGCTTCCTGGCTTGTGTACGGCTCATCACGCGCCCTGCGCCATGCGAGCAGCTCATGAAACTCTCTGGGTTACCTTTCCCGCGCACGATGTAGCTCGTCGCACCCATGCTGCCGGGAATGATCCCAAGCTCACCAGCTTTGGCGCTCACCGCCCCTTTGCGGGTCACCAGCACGTCTTCACCAAAGTGAGTTTCGCGCTGCACATAGTTGTGGTGGCAATTAACTGCCTCCAGGTGTGACTCGAACGGCTTGACGATGACTGATTTCGCCGCTGCGATCACGAGATGCATCATCACTTCACGGTTTTGTTTTGCGAAGCGTTGCGCCCAACCCACACCGCGCACGTAGTCGCCAAAGTGCTTGCTACCCTCTTCGAAGTAGGCAAGGTCTTTGTCGGGCAGATTCATGTTGTTGGCGAGTGCGTCCTTCTTGGCCAGTTCGATAAACAGACTTCCAATTGCGTTACCCACGCCGCGTGAACCTGAATGCAACATGAACCAAACCGCTCTGCCTTCGTCAAGGCACACCTCGACAAAGTGGTTCCCGGTTCCCAACGTTCCCAAGTGCTTGCGGTTGTTAGTGTTTTTGAGGATTGGATAGTCGCGGCAAATTGTGTCGAATTCAGGTGCAAGATCCGCCCACGCAGCGTCCGACTCGGCGGGTGGCGTGTCCCACGATCCTCTGTCGCGTGCACCACGCATCACCGTGCGACCGTGGGGCACTGCCTTTTCGATGGCGTCGCGCAGCGCTGCGAGGTTGTCCGGCAAGTCTTTGGCGCAAAGCGTCGTTTTGCAGGCAATCATGCCGCAGCCGATATCAACACCCACGGCGGCTGGAATGATCGCGCGCAAAGTCGGAATCACACTACCCACAGTCGCGCCGATACCGACGTGTACATCGGGCATCACGGCAATGTGCTTGAACACGATCGGTAGACGCGAAGCGTTCGCAAGTTGCGTTTTGGCCTCGTCTTCCACCGGTACGCCTTTGGTCCACATCTTGATGGGGACGCCGTTCGGGAACTGTTCTTCGTTGTAGTTCTTGTCCATGGTTTCAATTCTTATTCATTGGTTGTGCAGCCAAGCGCTCCTCAAACGGAAGGCGCAACTGTTTCGTGACACTTTCGCGTCTCAAGCTTCTTCAGGGTGCCGCGCGTCTGATTTACCCTTGATCACCTCTGCCGTTTTGAGCAAAGAACGGTCTGTACTGGGATCTTGGGGTGGCTTGATATCCGATCAAGCCAACCGCGAGCCCCGAGGCAAGTTGCTGCGTAAGAAATCCATCTGATCGGTCACGATATGCTCGGCCCGCGCTTGCAGGATCAAATCTTCCCAGCGTGACGGCACGTACGGAATGTAGAGCAGGGGCATGCGCGCCTCCTCGGGCGTGAGCGCACCTTTGCGTTGATTGCACGACCGGCACGCACTGACCAGATTAGTCCAGCTATCGGCACCACCGCGACTGAGCGGCAGAACGTGCTCACGCTCCAGCTCGTTCTCGCGGAACAGACCACCGCAGTAAGCGCAGGTGTAGCGGTCACGCCGAAACAGCTTGTGATTGTGCCGGGTGAGTCGAGGGGTGGCAGCCAGTAGTCGGCCAGCCACAGATTCACCGTTCACGGCGATGATCGGGTGAAGCTCAATGGTCGAGCGCGAACCCGCTTGGTTGTGGCCGCCGTGGAAGGTCGTCATGGCGTCGCCAAGCGTGTACGCCACGGCGCTGGTGGCGTAGTAGCCGACGGCGTCTTCAAGACTGATCCATGATTCGGGAACACCGCTAATGTCGAGTTTCAGTACACGCATGATCGCTCCAGGCGAATCCAGGTTGGTGGCGAAACAATCAGCAATCGCAAAAAGAGAAATGGGGAGACCGACGCGGTTCGAACGCGCACAAACCAGATTCACAATCTGGGGCTCTGCCGGTTGAGCTACGGACTCCATTGAAAAAAGACGTTGGCCCGTCCTGCACGACTCGAACGTGCGACATGCCGCTTAGAAGACGGCTGTTCTAATCCGCTGAACTAAGGACGGAAAGGAAAAATCGGGTTGGCCCGACGCGCGCGGCTGCTGCGCGAAATGGTGAAGATCAGCTATTCGCGTGACCGCGTCATCAAACGAATGACGTGACGCTAACCCCTGCCTGTAGCCCCAACGCTGTCAGCGCAAGCTGTAGCTGCGCGAGCGTCGATTGGTGGTGAACATCAAGCACGCGCCGCACCGCTCGGTCATCGCAGCCGATGAGCGCTGCGAGTGCGCTTTGTGTCATCTTGCGGGCAAGCATGGCGTCGGCAAGTGCGAGCTTGATCGCCACCATAGGCAGTAGCAAAACAGTGCGCTGGCCGCGCTTTGCGGAAGAGGGGATGGGCAGTGGTTGCCCACGGTCTAAATAGTCAGCCAGCGCGACGGCTAAGGCGTCTTGCGCGTGCTCCATTGCTGCGGGCTTGCTTTCCCCAGCAGTCCTCGCTTCTGGCACGTCGGGGAATGAAGCGCCGACCTGACCGTTCGAATAGGTTTTGAGGGTCACGGGATAGGCTAACAACATGCTGGGTCTCCTAAAGCGATTTAAGGCGAGTGCCCAATTGCTTACAAATATCATCCAAGAATCGCGGGTCATAGTCGTTGTCGCCATGATTGGGCACGGTGCTTGCACGTCCGTTTAAGCGAACCAGCACATGCCCGCCCTTGCCCCGACTGCGATCAATTTCAGCACCCGCGTGCTTCAGCCGTCGTAAAAATTCAGACGCTTTCACGAGCTGCAGTATAGGACATTATTGTCCTGTTGTGTCAAGTGCGCCCCTCGTGAGCGATTCGAACGCCCGACCGCCCGGATCGAAGCCGGGGACTCTGATCCACTGAGTTAACGAGGGAGGGTGAAAGTGGTGCGCCTGGTCGGGGATGATCCGACAACCTACCGGTTAAAAGCCGGGTGCTCTTCCAGTTGAGCTACAGGCGCTCGAAAACGATTGAAATGGGGTTGGTAGACGTGGATGGGTTCGAACCATCGACTCCCGCCTTATGAGGGCGGCGCTCTGCCACTGAGCTACACGTCTGTAAGGACAACGAGGTGGCGAATCAGCACGGGGTCGAACCGCGAACCTCCGGTTTTGGAGACCGGCGCTCTGCCAGATTGAGCTACTGACTCGGTGAAAGTGGTGGATTGCCCAGGGTTCGAACCTGGTATGTCTGAGACGCCTGATTTACAGTCAGGTGCGGTCGCCCATGCCGCTCGCAATCCGTTTTGAAAAAGTGGCTCCCCGACGTGGCTCCGACCCACGCGCTTCTCGGTTAACAGCCGAGCGCTCTACCGAATGAGCTATCGGGGAATGGTGTTGTGGCGCGCGTGGCAGAAGTCGAATCTGCAACCTCCGGCTTCGTAGGCAGGTGCTCTATCCAGTTGAGCTACACGCGCTCTGTGCGATGATTGATGCCCTCGGCGACGATTCGAATGCGCGGCCGCTCGCTTGCAGGGCGAGCGCTCTACCTGCTGAGCTAGGAGGGCGATGGAAGACTCAAGTCATTGGACGCGCGAGTCGGATTCGAACCGACGGTAATGAGCTGTTTTGCAGACAGCTGCCTTCGTCCACTCGGCCATCGCGCGGAGGCTATTAACAACGATCCGGAATTCCCGGAGTGTTCCTAATAATTTGGTTGGTAGTCGGTGACGGGATCGAACCGCCGGCCCGCTGCGTGTAAGGCAGCCGCTCTACCGCTGAGCTAACCGACTAGGGCAATCGTGGTTGTCGATGATGGGATCGAACCATCGGCCTGCGCCTTATCAAGGCGCTGCTCTACCGCTGAGCTAATCGACAAAAGCTGGTGCCCTCCCCGAGATTCGAACTCGGAATGCTTGCGCGCCTGTTCCTAAGACAGGTGTGTCTGCCGTTCCACCAGGAGGGCGAAACTATGGGTATGTGGTGTGCTGGTATCCCCGGCGCGACTCGAACGCGCAGATGAGGCGGTTTAAGCGCCTTGTGTCTACCGATTGCACCACGGGGACAATCGTTGGATGTGTGGATAAGGGGTGGCGACGCACAGCGGAATCGAACCGCTTTGGCCCTGCTAGACAGGCAGGTGCTCAACCAATGAGCCAGTGCGCCAGATCGTCGTCGGTGCTTTGCACTACCGCTCAACCGTGCGAGGCAGGGTTCAACGTCCGCTAAGGTCGTTCTTCGGACTTCCGCGCGCGTGATCGGAGGAGGGGACATGGCGCGGCGTGCTTTTTGTGACCTTCATGCACTTCAGACGAAACTTTAAAAACGGTGGCGGGGGATGCAGGGCTCGAACCTGCGACATTCGCAGTCAAAGTGCGATGTTCTTCCAACTGAACTAATCCCCTACGGCAACAACTGGTGGAGCCTGCGAGCTTCGATCTCGCCACCCCCTGCTTGCAAAACAGGCGCTCTTCCGAATGAGCTAAGGCCCCGAAACAATGGCGTTCTGCACGGGAATTGAACCCGTCTGGTCACCTTGAAAGGGTGATGACCTCACCAGAAGTCCAGCAGAACGAAAAATACAAAAATCATGGTGCCACCACAAGGTGTCGAGCCTTGCCCTCCTGTTCTTCAAACAGGCGCTTCCACCGGGTTAGCTTTAGCGGCGTTGCCGGTTAACGTCGCGGCGACGGCTATCCTGGAATGAACCCAACGTGGCCGCTCACGGCACGCGCTACCCGCGTGCTGTATCTGGTGCAGCCGGCAGAAATCGAATCTGCTAAACCAGTTGGCAGTGCCGGGAGCTACGCGCCCGGATGCCGTTCAAGCTGCGTTGTAATTGTTTGCGGGCCCCGGAATTGAACCGAGTACCTTCAGCTTATGAGACTGATGAGCCGCCGTTACTCTTGCCCGCAAAACTGTGGCAGATCGGGGATTGAAACGCGCGCATCTGATTCAACGTTATCAGCGTGATTCCGTCACGCGAATCGCGCTGCCAAGCAACGACTTGACACAGTGCTGGCACAGGTCAACGTTGACCTGTGCCCCGTCTCCAAACACTGATGCGTAGCCCCCTACGGATGACTAGCTGAGGAATTCTTGCGCCTCCATTGAGTCCGCCTCGGCCGTAACGCCGCATGCGTCGCACACGATGGATGATGTTTCCTGAATTGTCGTGGTCCGGGTATGTTTCACTGTCTTCTTTCGGTTTTGTTGGTGGCGGAAGATGAGCGATTCGAACGCTCGTGCCGCATGACTGTGACCGTCTGTTTAGCAAACAGCGCCAACAGTCCAACTCTGGCAATCTTGCGTAAATCGATGTGGCGGAAAGTAGAGGATTCGAACCCCTGCGCCCTGGTTCACAGGACATCACTGATTTCAAGTCAGGTGCGATAAGCCGCTCTGCCAACTTTCCGTATACGTAACGCTGGTCGGTGTGGAAGGATTTGAACCTTCGATTTTCTGCTCCCAAAGCAGATGACTTAGACCGGGCTAGCCTACACGCCGTTAAAACTGTGTCCATCACTGCAACCCCCTTCCATGCCCTGCGCTTCATGTGAGCATTGAAGCTCCAAACTGAACAACCGAACACTTGGGACGTTGCAGTGATGGAGCGGACAATCGGCCTCGAACCGATAGCCTCGACGTTGGAAGCGTCGCGCTCTGCCAAATTGAGCTATGTCCGCAACGTTCGCGCACCTTTTCAGGTGGCGAACCATAAATGCGATTACTGATTGTTAAAGAGCTTCGTTTCGTGACGCACAACGCTGTACCGCCGCTGGCACCGATCCGTCGACAGATCAATGCAGCACCGCACGGGATACGCCCGTCGCACTCGATTTCTCCCGCCCCGTTTGGGTGGGATGATCGGCAGCGACACAGCGTTGCACGCCAAAAAACAAAAAGCCCGGAGTCCTTTCGGAGCATCCGGGCTTTTGGGGGAGTGCCGTGGACTACACGAAACTCTCCGAAATTCTCGGATGGGTGGGGGAGGGCTCATCACCGCGCTTTGCGTGGGCTGCGTCGGCTGACGGCGCATCAAAGGCGTCATGACAGAGCTGCAAACTTTGTCCAATGAGGGATGACGGCGTGGCCACATTCCGCCATGTCCATGTTCTTGGCATCGAGCGGACAAGCGCTATCGGCGACCGGAAGATCGTTGATGCTGCTGTGGCTAGGAATGCGAAGGTGAACATGAGTGAAAAAACTGATTTTCTGAGATAAGGGTTGGCGGTACTTTCCCGCCCGTCACACACTGTATCGAGACGCGCAGACGATACTGCTGCTGCGACAAGAGAGACTTCCGTATGAGCGAAGTCTCACGATTGATAGAATGTTAACAGTGTTTACAGAATTGTCAAACGCTTTTTCACTTTCATGGATTTTCATAACGCTTCGATGCAAAAAAGCGATACCCCCCAACGCGACATTCACACGATCCGGCGTGATAATTTGCTCACGCTGTTGCGCGTGTTTTCTCAAGCGCGTATCGCTGGTGGTGAGCCAACCAATGGCACGGAAAAAGCATTTGCAGAGCAGTTGCAAATGAGCACATCACTGTTCAGTCAACTGAAGAAGGGCTCACGCCCGATCAGTGATGCCAACGCGAAACAGATCGAGGCGCGATGCAAACGAACAGCGGGCTGGTTGAGTGTTGAGAGCGCCGATCTGGTGCAACGCGCCGCACCTGGCGAAGAGGCGTTTGTTGCGGCGGCACGAGCCGCTTATCGCGCGGCTGATCGTGCGGGGCGGGTGGCGCTGCGCACGCAACTAATCCGCGCATAGAGAGAATTGCTATTGCGTCCAAAAGAGGATATTATTTAGTCTATATATAGATAAACTACTTAAATCTTGTGAACCACGCTCTTCCATCAACTGCCCCCGCCGCACGCCGTGTGGCCACGCCCAGGCGACCTGCCAGAGTCGCTAGCGATCCGGTTCTGAAGATTCGTGGCGGGTATCCATTTGCGGAGATTACGGGTTTGGCTAAAGCGCTTGACACGACTGTTGATAGCGCCATCCGTTTGCTTGGCCTGCCTCGAAGCACCATACTGAGAAAGCAGAGTGAAGCGCAGCCACTGCCCGTCGTAATTTCAGACCACATCTATCGGGTAAACCGCGTGCTCGCTCGATGCGTCGAGTTGTTCGAGGTCAAGGCGGAGGCGACAGAGTGGCTACTGCACAAGCACTCGAGCTTTAAGGGTGCGACACCTCTGTCGCTGCTCGACACCACCGCAGGCTACGAGCGCGTCCTTGATGAACTGGAGCGGATCGATCTCGGCATACCGGCATGATTCGCAGCGTGGCGTTGTGGCGAGTCGCGCGTGAAACAGTTGCCTACAGCCCAGATGATTTGAGCGGTGCCGGAGCAGCCAAAATAGGCAACCGTTGGAATCATGTGGGCACGCCTGCGATCTATTCTGCGACACACGTTTCACTCGCGGCGATTGAACTCGCGGCACACTTGGGTAAATTGGCGGTCATTCGCAAACTTTTCCTCGTTCGCATCACCGTGCCCATCGACATTTGGGACGCGCGGCAAACGTTGACTTCCGCTTCACTTCCCGCGACTTGGAGGGCCGTTCCTGCTGGAAAAGCTAGTATGGATCTGGGTAGCGCGTGGGCGATGAGCCGGGCGTCGACGTTGTTGGAGGTTCCGTCGGTGATCATTCCGGAGGAAACAAACGTTGTCATTAACCCGTTGCACGTCGATGCGTCCAGAATTTCGGCAACCATCGTGCGGCAGTTTCTGTTTGATGCGCGCCTGACCAAGTAGTTGGCGATTGTGACTGAAGTGGCACGGCGATGCGTGGCAGATACGGATCAACGACCAGGGGCGCTTGAGCTTCAAGTGGGGCGAAAGCGGACCGTTCGACGTTGTGATCGAAGACCCTCATTGAGGGCGCAATTTTTTGCAAGGAGCCATCATGTTTAATAATGGAATGCGAGCGCTACATCCTGGCGAAGTGCTCCAGGAGGATTACCTCAAACCCTTGGGCCTCAGCGTCAATGCGCTTGCAAAGGCGCTCGATGTACCCACCTCTCGCATGAACGACATCGTTCATGAGCGGCGCGGTGTTTCAGCGGATACGGCGCTTCGACTGGAGCGATACTTTGGTTCAGACGCACAAGGCTGGTTGAATTTGCAGACGGCGTATGACCTTAAGGTCGCGCAGAAAGCAGGCTCCAAGGCGATTGCGAAGGCCATTGTCCCTTTGGCGTTTGCGGCCTGACCAGCAGGCCCGAAGTGCCCGAAAAGATGGGCCTCGCATTCAAGATACAAAGTGCCGGGGCCTCACCGTCGAAGGCCGCTTCGTTTAGGGGTTGATCACCGGGATGGCGTCTCGAACAACGCCTTGCTCACGGGCCCCATCACGTCCGCCATATGCTCCGCGCGGATGTGCTGGTAGATCGATGTCGTGTTGATCGACGCGTGCCCGAGCTGCTTCGCGGCCTTGCTCACGTCGATGCCCATTTCGAGCATTTTGCTCGCAAGCATGTGGCGGTACCAATGAGGCGACGCTGCCCGGATGCGCGCCTGGTCGGTCGCGTCGTTAGCCAGTAACGACGCACGTTCCCCGAACGCTTTAACGATGCGCCAGATCGTTGCGCCGGTGACGTTGCCGCCGTGGATCACGCCGTACGCGTTCGGTAGCGGCTGCACCAGGGGCTCAACGACGTGTCCTGCCGGAACCGGCAGCTCCGTGGATCGGTTGATCGCCAGGCGATAGCGAATCCAGGCGACTCGCATTTCCTCGGTCACCGGCACCTCGCGTGCTGCACCGCCTTTGCCGTAGAACGCCCAAAACAAACCGCCGTCCGCGCTGCGCAAGAACTGCATCGTGTCGGCGTCGGCAAGCTCTTGTCGGCGCGCACCGGACGCCACTAACCACGTGAGCACAAACAGCGTCCGCGCGTCGTGCTGATCGGCCCAGGTCATGTCTTGCAGCGTGCGACGCACACACTCGAATTGTTCGGGGGTCAGCATGCGTGCGGCAACGCTCGCTCGCATTACTTCGTCGCGTGATTTTTTGACGCTACGGGGAGGCGGGGGAAGCGGCACCGCTTGCACGTAGTTGTAGTTCCTCAACCAGGTGAGTAGCGTGCCGATGATGAGCAGCGAACGCGCAGCGCGCAGCGGAAAGTAGTTGACCTGCACCGGTGCTTCGGCGTTGTTGTCTTTAGACTTTGGCGGCACCGGCGGCCCGAACAGTCGAGCGAACTCCGCCCGAGCATCCGCATCGGTGATGGCCGCAGCCAGTGAATCGTATTTTGCGCAACTGGTCAAAGCGTCCCGGAAGTTCGTCCAGTCGACGAGCGTGATCTGGGCCAGTGATTTGCCCAACAGACGTGCCCACATCAGGGCACGATCCACTTCGCGACGGTAGTTGCGTAGGGTTTGTGGATTCGAAAGCTCGGCGAGCCAGAGATCGGTTGCGGCGCGGTCGTCTGTTGCCCCAATGCCAAGATGCGTGTTGATCGCTTCCTGGCGTGAAGCGACTGCAAGTGGGGCTTCAGTTGCGGACACCAGTAAAGTGGAGTGATCGGGAACCATGGGGGTGGGTGTCTTTCAACTTGCTCGTTGTTACAACTTCGCGATCCATCGTCGGCGCCCAGTTGAGGACATCAGACGAGAACCGCCCCGAACCCATTAGGCGGTGGCATCTCGCACTTCTTCGGTGATGCAGGTTTGCCTCGACATGCGGTCGGCATGCCCTTCGTTCCGAATTTTATCGAGGAACAAGTCGCGGTTGCCGTATCGCTTGTGGCGAATCTCCGTGCGAATGTGGGCCGGCACGTTGCGCGTCCGGGAGTAAAAGGGATGATGGGGTGGCGGCGTAACTCATTGACCCCGTTCAGTGAATTGACGTCAAAGACTGGGCACTTGAAAGGGGGGTCGTAAAAGTCGCTGGAGGGAACAAATCGACATCCGCGCCAACAGCCAACGCACAGTTTGACGAAGGCATCGCTATACGTGTCTTTCCAAATATCGTACGCATTAAGGGTGCTAATTCGGCCGACGGAAAATCGGATAAGACGAAAAATCTCACACAGGCGCGCTAGCCAGCGTGGCAGCCGCCGCCACGATCTGGCCTATCAGTGCACAGTCCTGTTCGGTCAGCGACATCGGCGTGCGTAGGTCCAGCAGCTGGTTCATGACGGCCATGGACTGCGGCAGCTCCGGTCTTTCGGTGATGTACTGCCAGTGCGCATAGTTGCTAGTGAAGGCCTTGGGCTCTTGGCCGCCAAACCACTTGACGTAAAGGCCGCGGAGCTGGCATTCGTGCAGAAAGCGCTCGACGCCGGACGGTGGCAGCGCCAGCGAAAACTGGATGGAACTGGCAACGAATTCTTCCTTGGGATGGCGCTCCGGCATCGAGACGCCTGGTGCTTTTTTTAGTTCAGCTTCCAGCATGGCGTACACGCGGTTCCAGTCTTTGCCGCGCTGCGCCAGCAGTTCGAGCTGAGGCCGCAGCAAGGCGGCGGCCAGGCTGGACATGCGCATGCTGAAGTTGGGCGTAAGGAATTTCCAGCGCTCGAATACCGCTTCGGGCGGCCGCACGATGTGCTGGCCGTACATCATGTAGCAACCTGACATCAGGATCGCCTGGGCGGCGATGTCGTCGTCGTCGGTAACCAGCAGGCCGCCTTCGCCCGAGTTGATGTGCTTGTAGGTTTGCGTACTGAAGCAGCCGATGCGGCCCCACGTTCCGGTGGGGCGGCCGTGCCATTTCGCGCCCATGGTGTGGGCGCAGTCCTCCACCAGGCTCACCCCGTGACGCTCGCACAGCCCACTCACCGCCTCGAGGTCGGTGATGTGGCCGCGCATGTGCGAAAGCAACAGCACTTTGGCCCCGCTGGTGCGAAGGTTGTGCTCGAGGTCTTCCAGGTCAATGGTGTAGTCGGCGCGTGTTTCCACTAGCACCGGCTGTGCGCCTGCATGGACAATCGAACCTGGCACCGGCGCCAGCGTGAAACTGCTGGACAGCACTTTGTCGCCGGGCTGCACGCCCAGCGACTTGAGCGCAATGAACATCGCCGCGCCGCAGGAGTTGATTGCCACGCAGTACTTGCTCCCAACATAGGCGGCGTACTCCTGCTCCAGCAATGAAGGCTCCGGAGGGCCGCCGGCCTGCTCGCCATAGCGGTGCAGGCGACCGGTGCGCATTAGTGCGACTGCTCGTTCTATGGCCGCGTCGGGAATGGGGCTGGACGTGCTCAGGTCCTTGCCGAACCACAGGCCGTCGGCGCTGCGCGCATCGTGCCCCGGTGCAGTGGTGGCAGCTGGCGTCAGTGTGTTTGTATTCATGGCGACGGTCTAGCGATCGTTGCCAACCAGCACGCCACGCGAGAAGATTTCCTGCGGGTAGTATTTGCTGAGCCGGATGTCGGCTGTGCGCGCATGCCCTTCCATGCCTTCGAGCCGCGAAATACGCGCCGCCACCTGCCCGACTTCGCGGCTGGCGTGACGGCTCAAGCGCTGGTAAGTCACTGTCTTGATGAATTTGCCAACGCTCAGGCCGCCTGAGTAGCGCGCTGCGCCCCGCGTCGGCAGGATGTGGTTGGGGCCAGCGCACTTGTCGCCATACGCTACGGTGGTTTCTTCGCCGAGGAACAGCGAGCCGTAGTTGGTCAGGCGCGCCAGCCACCAGTTCAGGTCATCGGCCAGCACCTGCAGGTGCTCGGGCGCGTACTGGTCGCTGATCTCGCAGGCT
>JBBRVM010000045.1:0-12678 GCA_038246865.1 Burkholderiales bacterium | reverse complement strand
TACGAATGCGTCAAAGGCGCATCCGGTGCAGAAACGCGTAAACCGATTACCTTTCCCGAGAATTCCGGCCGTATCTGTGCGCGCTTTCCGGCGATGGGCCCCTGCCAGTACGAGCGGGTCGCCTGCCGTGCTTCGGGCGGTCGGGTCATCCGCTTCGATGGCGTTGAAATCACCAAAGAAGTTGAAACCGAGTACGACAAGCAGGTTCAGCGTTTTCGGTTGAATGCAGGCTAACGACTGGCCGCGGTCCGACGCAGACGTCTGATTACAGCACGGGCGGGCCGATGCTAAACTGCTCCGATGACTTCGCTCAGATTTTTCCCCTTTCATCGGCGCGCACTGACAGTTTTGGCTCTTGCGCTCGCCTTTGCGACGAACTCGATTTCGCAAACACCCGTCACGCTTAATTTTGTCGATGCCGATATCGACGTGGTCGCCAAAGCCGTCGGCGAGCTGACCGGCAAAACCTTCGTGCTCGATCCGCGAGTCAAAGGAAAAATCAATATTCAGTCGGCAAAGGGCGTGGCACCGGGGCTGGCTTACCCGACGTTCTTGTCAGCCCTGCGTATGGCCGGGTTCGCCGCCGTTGAAGGGCCGGGCGGCATCGTGCGTGTTGTGCCGGAAGTAGACGCCAAGGCACTACCCACTGCGGTGGCTGGAGCCGGCAGCGCCAACGGTAACTACGGCGGTGCCATCACCACCAAGGTCATCCCGCTAACGCATCAAAGCGCAGGACAATTGGTCAACGCATTGCGCCCTCTGGTTGCGGCTGCCAATGCGCTCACGGTGTACCCGCCAGGAAACGCCATCATCATCACTGATTACGGCGACAACATTCGCAAAGTGGAAGCGGTGATCGCGCGGCTCGATACGCCCAATGTCGCAGCCCCGGAATTGGTGACATTGAGCCACGCCAACGCAATGGATATCGTGGCCACGCTCAATCGTGTTTTTGCAGACGCCGCTGGCCCGTCAGCGGAGAGCCGCGACCGGCTCTCCTTCACCGCCGATTCGCGCAGCAATTCGGTCATTTTGCGCAGTGAGGACGCAGGGCGCGTCGCTCGCGCCAGATCGCTCATACTTGAACTGGATCGTCCGTCCGGCGCACCCGGAAATATTCGCATTGTTTATTTGAAGCACGCTGATGCTGCGCAGGTGGCGCAAACGCTGCGTCGAGTGCTTGGGGCAGACGGAGGCGGCACGGGTTCCAGCAGTTCTTCAGGCTCGGCGCTGTCATCTCTGTTGCCAACTTCCAGCCCGCAGGCAGCCTCGTCTTCGCCGCTCGCCGCTGCGACTGCGGCATTGACTGGCAGTAGCAATAACGGTAGCACCAGCAATGCAGGTAGCCTGCCCGCGCTGGCGGGAAATCCCACGACGGCTTTCACGGCAGCTGGCGCAACCGTATACGCCGATTCCACGATCAACGCTCTGGTCATTTCAGCCCCCACAGCGATTTACAACAATTTGCGCGCTGTGATCGAGCAGCTCGACGTTCGCCGCGCTCAAGTGTTTGTCGAAGCGCTTATTGCGGAAGTGCAAGTTGACCGCGCGGCTGAATTTGGTATTCAATGGCAAGCGCTTGACGGCCTCAACAAGACCGGAACTCAGGTTTTTGGCGGCACCAACTTTGGCAGCAGCGGCACCAATATTTTGGGGATCGCCGCCGATGCGACGACCGTCGGACAGGGGCTCAATCTCGGATTGATTAGGGGCGCACTAACCTACAAAGGTGCGACCATTCTGAACCTTGGGTTGCTCGCACGTGCGATGCAAAACGATACCTCGACCAATATTCTGTCGATGCCGACGTTGCTAACGCTCGACAACGAGGAGGCCCGCTTTTCAGGCGGGCAGAACGTACCTTTCCTGACCGGTCAATACGCAACCACTGGAACCAGCACAACACCGACACCCTTTCAAACGATCGAACGACGTGACGTCGGATTGACGCTCAAAGTGAAACCGCTGATCACCGAAGGCGGAGCCATTCGCTTGCAGCTCTATCAGGAGGTCTCAAGCGTTGTGCAATCGGCGGCGGTGGCTGCGGGCTTGGCCAGTCTCAATAAACGTGTGCTGGAAACATCGGTGTTGGCAGACGATGGCCAGATCATCGTCTTGGGCGGATTGCTTCAGGAAGGATTCACCAACGATCAGGAAAAGATCCCGGTGCTTGGCGACGCGCCATTTCTCGGAAACCTGTTCCGCTATGACACCAGAAAACGCACTAAAACGAATCTCATGATTTTCTTGCGCCCGACCGTGGTTAGAAGCCCCGCTCAATCGATCGCCCTGTCTAACGAACGCTATCGCGCACTCGGCATCGAGCAGCAGGCGGTCAACCCAGAATCAAGACCGATGCTGCCTGAGATGACCAATCCGACGCTGCCGCTGGGGGCTCCGGTTGCGCCCCGGCAGTAGCGCCAATCCACACAATGGCCCTGACTGACCAGTTGCCCTACGAACTCGCGCAAGAGTTCGGCATTGTCGCTCTTGCGGAGGAGGGCAGTGCGATCGCGGTGGCCACTGCGCCGCATATGACGGTCGCGACACTGTCGGCTGCCAGGCAAAGACTCGGAAAGCCGCTAAGGACGCGGTCCGTCGATGCCGAGCAGTTTCGTGCCTTGTTAACTACGGCGTATTCGTCCGTGCTTTCCAGCGCAAAACCGAGAACCTCGTTTAGATCGTCCGACGCGGTGGTTGCGCAATCGCCGCACGCTGATCTGCTGTCAACCGTCACCGGCGACGAGACTTCACCCGCAGTCCGCATCGTCAATGAATTACTGCGCGAGGCGCTCGCCCGAGGTGCCTCCGATATTCATCTGGATGCCACCGAGCAGGGCGGGCGCGTGCGTTGCCGCGTCGACGGGGTTCTTGGTGATGTCCGTGATACCGACGCTGCGACCCATGCGGCGATGATTGCGCGCTGCAAAGTGTTGGCGACGCTCGATATCGCTGAGCGCCGCATGCCGCAGGATGGTCGCATTCAGGTCGTGGTGGCGGGGCATAAGGTGGATGTTCGCATCGCCACGTTACCAACGCAGCATGGCGAACGCGCAGTGCTTCGCCTCCTCGACACCAGCGCGGCGCGACTTGATTTGTCAGCACTGGGATTAAGCGACGCAACGCTTGCTGCGCTGCGTGACGCGGTGCGCATGCCGCATGGACTGGTACTGGTCACCGGGCCCACGGGCTCGGGCAAAACGACCACGCTGTATGCCGCCGTGAGTGAGCTGGATCGGGAGCGACTTAACGTTGTAAGCGTGGAAGACCCAGTCGAATATGCGCTTGATCGTGTGGCACAAACTCAGGTCAATCCGCGCATCGAACTCACTTTCGCGCGGGCACTGCGCTCCATTCTTCGCCACGATCCCGACGTCATTATCGTCGGCGAAATCCGTGATCGTGAAACCGCCGAGATCGCTATTCAGGCGAGCCTGACGGGCCATCTGGTGCTGGCGTCGCTGCATACCAATACGGCGGGTGCGGCCATCACCCGACTGGTTGATATGGGTGTGGAGCCGTTTCTGCTGGCGTCCTCATTGCGTGGCGTGCTGGCGCAGCGTCTGGTGCGTCGGCTGTGCGTGCATTGCCGCGTGGCTCACGCAACGACGAGTGCAGAGGCGGCGCTGCTTGCGGTGCACGGCATTTCCGGTGTCACACAGCTCTACGAAGCAACGGGCTGTGATCAATGCAATGACACCGGCTACCGGGGCCGCATGGGGCTTTATCGCTGGTTGCCCGTGACTGCCGATATCGCGCAGGCAATCCACGCACGGGTGCCCGACACCACGCTTGAAGCATCGGCAACTGCGGCAGGATGGCCCGCGCTGGCAACAGACGCCGAGCGTCATTTGCAAAGCGGCGCAACTTCGCTTGGCGAAGTTTTGCGTGTTGTGACGCTGTGACCGCGCCCACGCGTCTCGCGGCATAGCCCAACATGCGTTTCGCGTTTGAAGCCGTAAGCGAATCGGGTGCTCGCGAGCAAGGCGAGATATCGGCCAATGACGAGCGCGCTGCGTTAAAGGCGCTGGCCGCACGCGGTTTGACCGTCGTTGCCCTTTCGCAACTTGCTGCGGCAACACCTTCGCGCCGCGCCGCGCGGATTAGTGCGGGAGATCGCGCGCTCGCGGTGCGACAACTCTCGGGTCTGATTGACGGTGGCGTGACTTTGCCAAATGCGCTGGCGTCAGTCGCGGCGAATACCAGCGTTGCGAGCGTCGCGATTGAGCTGACCGCCGTTCACGCTGCGCTCACCTCGGGCGAGCCTATGGCGACGGCTTTTGATCGCGCGCCAAAACTGCTGCCGAATGTTGAGCGACAGGTGGTTGTGGCCGGTGCCGAGGCGGGGGATCTGGCGCGCGTTTTGTCGCGACTCGCCGACTACTTTGAAGATCGAGATGCGCTGCGCGGCAAGTTGATCGGTGCGCTGGTTTATCCGGCGCTGGTTGGCATCGTCGCACTTGGCGTGATCGTCGCGTTGCTGGTGTTCGTGATGCCGCAGATCGTGGCTGCATTCGCGCAGACGAAACAGGCGCTGCCCTGGCTCACCCGGACGCTGCTGTCGCTGGCGACATTCATGCGCGGCTATGGGCTCTGGCTGCTGCTGTTTCTTGCCGCACTCATCGTGTTTTTCCTGTGGTCGCTGCGAGGGCCACTGCGGGATCGCGGTCTGGCACTTCTGCAAAAATTGCCGCTGTTCGGCCCGCTCGCCCAAAGCGCAGATGAAGTTCGCGTGCTTACGACGCTCGCGATGCTCGCCGAGAGTGCCGTGCCGCTGCCGCGCGCTATCAGTGCCGCCGCGAAAACGGCAAGATTTCCCGGCAACGCGCGACGACTCGACGCTGCACGAATGGGCCTTGAGCGAGGTCAGAGCGTGGCGAGCGCGTTCGCTGACAACGACGCTCTGGATGGTATGTCGCTGGAGCTGCTGCGCCAGGGCGAAGCCGTCGGCGGTATCGCGCCTGCGTTCGGCAAGGCGGCACACCTCAAAAGACAGGGGCTTGAGCGGCGCTTGCAGTGGTTTGCCGCGCTGGTGGAGCCGGTAATGATCCTCGTGCTCGGCGGCGTTGTACTGGTACTGGTGCTCGCCGTGATGCTGCCGATTGTGACGCTGAATTCAGCGGTACGCTGAACGCCGCCTGTTGCGCGCTACGTATTGTCCACTCCCTCGTCGCGATAAAAACGATAAAACAGGTTTTCGTTCTTGAACGGATGCTCATCGTGGACGTGATGAATAAGCGAGAGGTCAACCATCTGCTGACCCATGCTTAGCGCCTCGTTGACAGTGCTCCCCTGCGACTGCATCCACTCAACGGCTTCAGAACCGACAAAACAGCGCGGGTAAGGCGTGCCCCGATAGCTGCGATCCTTCACGTCAAAGCCCGAACTGCTGCGGGCTAGTGCATAGAACGCCTCAACGTCCCAACGCGGCGGAATTTGTGCGACCCGAAAGAACAGCGATTCGTCGTTAAACGTTTGCTCTCGGGCGACGTGATAGATCAAGCCAGCGGCCTGTAGTGCCTGCCCGATAGCGATGGCCTTTTCTCTGGTCACCGACAACCCGCGCTCCAGCCAGGTCACGCCTTCATCGGCCACAAAACACTCGGGATAAATTCGCAGGCGATAGCGGCGATCAGCGATATTGACGCCGCCCGACCGCTGCATGCGAAAAGCGAGCGCAGTCAGATCCATTCCATCCGCCTCCGCGTTGGCAATCAGGCGCGCTTGCACAGCGCCAGTATTTGCGCCTGTTGCATGCATCGCAACTCGCAAGTAGGGCTTAACGCGGCGACTCGCAGCCGCCACTCGCTCGTCGCCATTCAGGAGCATATTGAGCAAACGCTCTCCCGTTGCCGACCACCGTGATGCGTTGATTTGCCCGACGATGACGTCTGCACCGGCTTGCGTCGCCCAGTCATCCACGGCGGCCACGATGTGGTGCGTCGCCGATGCAATCAAACCGATTTTGGCCGCGGCATCCACTTGCTTTACGTGGGTACACAGGTTCGCGATGCGCAGACCGGCCAGAGCTACGGTCGGCAGATCGAGCATGACGATCAAGGAGTCAGCATCAGTTCGCTTGCTGAGCTTCCGTTTGAGATCCGTCGCATCGCTGAATGCGTCCAGTGTGGACTCAAACGCGTCGCTCGCTGCGCGCATCAGGGCCAACGTGGTCGGATCGTTCGAGAGCAAAAGTATTCGGACCATTTCACGCCCCTCGCGCTGCTTTTCTTTTGTTTCAATTAAGTCGGCTATGCGCCGAGTTGCTTACAGCGTACAACAGCCGATGCTAAATGGTCTGTGCGCGTGTGCTCATTGGTTGTTGCGAATACACTTTTGGTTCCACAACTATAGATGTGTCTTCATGCAGCTGCGTGGCGCCGTCAACGCTGATCTTCCGGCCATTCAGGCCATTTACGCCCACTGGGTAACGCACGGCACCGGGAGCTTTGAGCTAGAGGCACCGAGTCATGACGATAAGCAAGCGGCGTGCCGACGTGCTCTCCAAAGGCTTGCCCTACCTTGTCGCCGAGTCCGATGGTCAGGTGGTGGGTTACGCCTACGCCAACTGGGTCCGTCCGCGCCCTGCCTATCGGTTCAGCGTTGAGAACTCGGTTTATGTTCACCCAGACGCGCGGCGCGGTGGGGTAGCGCGTCTATTGATGGTTGAGCTTTTGGCGCGTTGCGAAATAGCGGGTGCCCGGCAGATGGTTGCGGTGATCGGCGATTCAGCGAACGCTGGCTCAGTTGGCTTGCATACCGCGCTAGGCTTCCGCCATATTGGTACCCTGGATTCGATGGGCTGGAAGTTTGACCGCTGGCTCGACACCGTACTAATGCAACGTTCGCTCGGGCCGGGAGACACGATGCCTGCGCCGCTGGCGGTCTAAATACTGGAAATGGCTCTGCGCGCGCACTTTTGTTGGCCGATGTCTCTTCAACAACGAGCTAGCTGACCTCTCGCTCGTGCCAAAGGAAAACGTCGCAGCCGTTGCAAACTGTGTGCAAGCGTGAAATTGATCGCGCGCCTCTCTCGCGCCGACTTAAGCCCAATGCCGGTCACTTAAGCGCCAATTTGTCGACTCCTGATTAGCAAGGTGCCTCAGCATGGAGTTGTCAGTCGCTGAGCATTGCGAAGGATCAGTGCGCCTACTAAAGCGCGCTCCACGACGCTCAATGCTTGCCGCCTGATGTTTCGCTTCACTCAACATGGCAACCGTTGCCAAGGCTCCGGGGGATTGATGGCCTGATGCTTGCAACTTCAAAAATACTTGCAATCCCGCTCGAACGCGTAGGAATAATGACGCCAACTTCGGTTAAGCTCGGTGCAACTAAAGCGCGGGCAGAGGAAAAAGCATGCCGAACGAGTGGTTGCTCGCAGTAGCTTTCGCCTGAAACGACGTTTCAATAAGGGATAGCGGTGATTTATTTATATAGTCGACCTTTGCCAAAATTGGCTCTTAGGCCCGGATCAGTGCTGCTTTAAGAGAAAAGCTTAAAAATTAATCGAAAGTAATTTGTCTGGTTTTCAAAGCGAATTGCGTCTTTACGACATAAGCATTGATGCGCGCTGCGAAAGCAGGCGATAATGACGCTGACATAATTGGGTGACTTAATGTTGCGAGCGGTATCGCCATACCGTTGGGCAAAGCGCGATGTTTTTAGGTTTCATGGGTTTTGCAACAGTGCGCGAAGTGACTGTGAAGTGCGAACAGGTATCTTCCCAGTTCGCGAACTGTTAGATATATTCGGAAAATTGAAAGGGTGTGAACTATGATTTTTAGTCTATCGCAGCAACGACTCGGGGCCTGTGGTATAGCTGCCGCACTGAGTTTGTTAGCCATCAGCGCGTCGGTTCACGCCACGCAAACTGTTGATCCCACATTGACCGTCGGTGGCGCGTCAATCCAGGGCACTACGCGGGTTGTGCCCGCGGGATCAACATTTATTTTCTACGGCATGTACACCGACAACTCGGCAGGCGCTGAAAGCGGCCTGGGTCTCAAAGTCAAGTACAACCCGGCGCACCTGACGAACCTCACTATTTCAGAGGAATACACCAAGTGCCGCATCGCTGCCGCGCAGGTGCAGCCTCTCACCGGTAGCACCGCCCAAGCCGTCATGGGCTGGGTTGATACCTCCGTGCGCACAGCGGGCGCTGTTGGCTGGCCTGATTTGGCTGATACCGTTGCGGGCGGTGCCACAGCCCCATGTTTGAACCCCGGAGCGATTAATATCGACACTGCCGCAGGCACAGCAGCGGCTCCAGGCCAAAAGCTATTTAAAGTCACCGCGACGATGGCGCCGAGTTGCACCAGTGCGGGTGCTTGCACGTCGCAGGTGTTGTTTGACAGCGACGGTAACTTCTCCTACGCCACCACGCCAAGCGGATTCACGAATAAATCGTTCACCATTAATGGGGCGGCGGCTCCCACCTGTAATCTGGATGTTGACGGCGACGGGCTTGTGACCGCACCGCGCGATGGTGTGCTGCTACAGCGCGCCTTGAACCCCGGAATCACGGACGCTAACGTGATCAACGGGGTCGCTCAGACAGGTGCCACGAGGACAACCGGTGCTGCGATCCGAGCTTACCTATCGACGTTTGTAGCGGGCGGAGTCGGTGTAAACGCGATTGGTGCCTCAGTACTGGACGTTGACGGAAGCTCAACCACGACTTCCCCAGTTGACGGAAATGCAATCAAGCGAGCGCTCAATCCCGGTATCTTGTCGGCTAATATCACAAACGGCCTGAATGTGGTGGCGGGGACTACTGGTGCGGCGATCCGCACTTATCTGAACGCCAATTGCGGCACCTCGCTAACCCCTTAATTTGTCCGAGAGAACCCAAATGAAATTAAGATCTATTTATCAATTGGCAGTGGCGGTAGCTCTGCTCGGTGCGTCGGCGACCACTGTGCTGGCAGCTGATGCCGTTACGACGGCTCCAACAAAGGTTTATGCAGCGACGGGCGGCAACTTTAGTTTCGTGGTCACTTTACCACCTGGCAATGCAACTTCGGATACTGATCTGCTCGTGTCCTATACGGCAAATACAACGTCCTCGACCATCGTCCCCTACGCGGAAGGTACCGCCTTCGCTGCGTGCATTGATGGCGGTACACCGTCACCGTATGATGGTGCTCCTGCCAACAGCAAATACGTAAACTGGTCTGCGGGCGCTGGCATATTCCCGACTGCGGCATCTTGCGGAGCAGCGGCTGGATCAATCACGTTGGCGACCTTCTCCGGGGTTGCAGCTACATTCCCTGCGGGCGGTTCATACACCATTCAGGTGCTCAATGGCTTCGCGGCAGCTGATCCTAACGTCACTACTAACGACGTAACCGTTTGCCAAAAGCGCACGGTGTCGTCGGTGATCGCCCCTGGCGCCTTCGTTGAAGGCGGTAATGGAAACTTCCTTATTAATCTTGATGCTGCTGTAGCTGCTGGTTGCGGCGGCTTTACGGTTCCATACACGTTTAGCGGTCCTGCGGTCACCGGCAAAGGCGTAACGCCGGTTAGCGGCACTTGTAGTTTTGCGGACGCTGCTACTAGCTGTACCGTGAATGCTGCGAGTCAGCAAAACGCGCTAATTGATGGCGACATGGCGCTCACTTTGACCGTCACGAATAGTGGCACAGCAGATAGCTATGTCTCTACCGGCAGCAAAGCTGGTACTACAACCGTATTGGACGATGAGGTCGGCGCTTCTGTTGTTGCGACAACTCAGGCATCCGAAACGGGACCGACAAACGGTGTGGTTACATTCGCTCGTACCGGCTCTACCGCAGCCGCGCTGAATCTGGTCTCAGCGATTTCGGGTACGGCTACTTACACAGCCGACTATTCAATCACCGCTGGCTCGTGTGCAATCGTGTCGCAGTCTGCCAGTACCATCACGGTTACTGTGCCTGCGGCTGCTGCAAACTGCACGATTAACATCGTTCCTGTGGATGACGTCTTGGTCGAGGGGAATGAAACTGTCATTTTCGGGATTCCGACGGGCACAGGCGTAGCAGGCACGGGTTCGGCTGCCGTCATCACAATTGCAGACAATGACACTCCACCCGTATTTAGCCTGGCTAAAGCCGGTGCGTGTGCCGAGGCTGTTGCGCCGACCAATTGCACGTTGACAATCGCTCGTGATAGCGGTACGCCTGCGGCCACGACAGTTAACTTCACGGTGACGGGCACTGCAACTCGCGGCACCGACTACACGTTAAAGACAGGCGGATGCGCTGCTGGTACTGTGCTAGCCGCAAATTCGATCTCGCATCCAGACGCGAGCCCGCTGGTAATCGACGTATGCCCGATCGATGATCTGATCGTCGAAACAGGCGGTGAAACGGTGATCATGACATTGACCGCCAACGCGCCAACTTACACGTTGGGCGCCGTCGCTACACAAACGCAGACCATCGCTGACGACGACAGTCCGCAAGTGGTAACCGTCGCCGTTGCACCCGCAACTGCATCGGAAAATGGCGGTGTCTTGACCTACACATTCACCCGCAGTGGTGGCAGCGCTGCTGCACAGGCTGGCGCTTTGACTGCCACGATCACGCCTCCTGCGGTCAGCGGTCGCTACGCGACTACTTGTGCAGCGACTGTGACGTTTGCCGCGGCTTCGAGTACCGCAACCTGCACCGTCACCGGCGTAGACAACGCTGTCGTTGATGGCAACGTATCGGTTGTAACAACCGTTGTGGCTACCGCTGCGGCGAACCCCCGTTACTGGGTGGGTTCGCCAGCGGCGGCTACCGGAACGCTCCTGGACGACGAAGTCGGCGTATCGGTAACCAGTCTGTCTGCTACTGAGGGCAGCCCGGTGTCGTTCACCATTACTTGTACCGGCACCCTCACAGGCCCAGTATTGATTCCGTACACGATTACCGGTGTTAACGCTCCAGATGGTCCTGCGCCTGTGGGCCCAGCGTCAATCGCCTCATGCCCCGGAAGCGTAACAATCGCCGTACCGACGGCCGACGACGCCACGATTGGCAACCCGCGCACCATCACGATGGCCTTGGGCACTTTGCCACGGGGTGCGGCAGCCAGCGGACCGCAGACAGTGACTGCTTCTGTTCTCGACAATGATGTTCCGCTGACCATACCGACGATGGGCGTAGTGGGCTTGGGCTTGATGAGCCTGATGCTTGCTGGCCTGGTTGGCTTCCAGCGTCGTCGCCTCGGCAAATAAGCGCTGACGCGTACTTCACCGGGGCGCAAGATCCGGTGAATGTCAAAAAGGCTCCTTCGGGAGCCTTTTTTTGCTTTCTGCGGACGCGTGTATCCGTGGGATTGGCCACTGGGACAATGCATGGCATGAGCGTGCTGGCGGCGCTACACTCTGAGCATGAACACGTTTTGCTGGCTTAACGCTTCTGATTTGTCCCGGCAGTATGCGGTCGGCGGCGTCACCCCGTCGGCGGCGGTCGCGTCCACACTGGAGCGTGTTGCCGAGTGTGAGCCTAAGTTAAACGCGCTGTATCTGACCAGAACGTCACAAGCCATTGCCGCTGCGGCTGAAAGCGACGCTCGTTGGAAGGCGGGCAAGCCGTTGTCGCCGCTTGACGGTGTGCCGATCACGCTCAAAGAAAATCTGTACACGACCGGTGACCCCGCTCCGATTGGTACGGCGGCCAATTCGTTAGCTCCGAAAACGGTAAATTCGCCGATTGCGGATCGCGTGCGCGAAGCCGGCCTGGTGCTTGTCGGCAAAACGACGATGCCGGACTTCGGCATGCTCTCGTCGGGGCAGTCAAGCATTCATGGTGTGACACGCAATCCCTGGCGGCTCAATCGCAATCCCGGCGGCTCCAGTTCTGGCGCGGGTGCGGCCTGTGCAGCAGGTTATGGGCCGCTGCACATGGGTACCGACATTGGCGGTTCGGTGCGCATCCCGGCGAGCTTCTGCGGCATTTATGGCCTGAAGCCGTCGCTGGGTCGCGTACCAATTAGCCCGCCTTACATGGGACGCGTGGCGGGCCCAATGACGCGCACCGTGCTCGACGCTGCGCTCCTGATGAACGTAATCGCGCGGCCTGATCCCGATCATCGCGATTTCATGAATTTACCACCGCACAACGTGGACTATGCTGCCGAGCTGGAGCGTTTTTCGTTAAAGGGCAAGCGTATCGGTGTGATCACCGACATGCGCGCGGGCCGCGAAGTGCAAAGTGATGTTGCAAGCGCGATATGGGAGTGCGGACAACTGCTGGAGCAACACGGTGCGCGCGTGGAGCCCATGCGGTCGTTTATCACGTCCGACATGCTGGAGGGTATCTGCGGCTTTTTCGAAGCGCGCAGCTATTCCGATATTTCTCGTATGTCGGACGCATCACGTGAAAAGATTTTGCCGTTCATCGTGCGCTGGGCGACGCATCGCGCGAAGCGTTTTTCTGGCGACAACGTGATGGGATTTTTTTCGCAGGTGGTTGCCATGCGCGAGGCCACGGTCGCGGCGACGCACCAATTTGACTTCGTAATTTCACCCGTGTGCCCGATCCCCGCGTTTCAGGCCGAATATTGCTGCCCCGACAACGACCCGGAGCAAGCGCTCTCGCACATTGCGTTCACCGTGCCGTACAACATGAGCGAGCAACCTGCCGCGTCGATCAACTGGAATTATTCGACCGATGCGCGCACGACGGGTTTGCCGATTGGCGTGCAGGT
>JBBRVM010000044.1:0-12729 GCA_038246865.1 Burkholderiales bacterium | reverse complement strand
CGACCCGGTCATGTTCCAGCACATCTTCTGGTTCTTCGGTCACCCTGAGGTTTACATCATTGCACTGCCAGCGTTTGGCGTGGTGTCGCAGATCATTCCTGCGTTCTCACGCAAGCCGCTTTTCGGCTACGCGTCCATGGTTTATGCCACGGCATCTATCGCGATTCTGTCGTTTATCGTTTGGGCCCACCACATGTACACGACGGGCTTGCCAATGGCGGGTCAACTGTATTTCATGTATGCCACCATGCTGATCGCCGTGCCGACCGCCGCCAAAATTTTCAACTGGCTGGCAACGATGTGGCGTGGTTCGATCACGCTAGAAACGCCGATGCTGTTCTGCCTTGGTTTCCTGTTCCTGTTCACGCTGGGTGGCTTCACCGGCCTCGTGCTTTCGTTGACTCCCGTGGATATTCAGCTTCATGACACGTACTACGTCGTCGCCCACTTTCACTACGTGATGGTCGCTGGCGCGCTGTTCTCAGCGTTTGCGGCGGTCTACTATTGGGGACCCAAATGGACGGGCTGGATGTATGAAGAAAAGCTCGGCAAAATTCACTTCTGGTGGTCGTTGATTGCGTTCAACATCACCTTCTTCCCGCAGCATTTCCTTGGGCTCGCTGGTATGCCGCGCCGTATTCCTGACTACAACATGCAGTTCACCGAATGGAATATGGTGTCGTCGGTTGGCGCATTCGCGTTCGGTACGGCTCAGATTTTCTTCATCATTGTTGTGCTGCGCATGATCAAGGGCAAGAGCGGTATCCGTGCTGCGGCAAAGCCATGGGATGGTGCGGAAGGTCTTGAGTGGACCGTTCCGTCGCCAGCGCCGTATCACACGTTTGAGACGCCACCGGCTTTCAAATGATGGCAAACAGCGTCGAACGCAGCACCGCCGCCGAAGCCATGCGTCGACGCAATCTACGCACGGGATGGTTGCTGGCCGGGGTTGCGCTCTGTCTGGCTCTCTCAATCTGGTATTCGCGGGTCGCCTAAGTGCAAGTTATGTTTTCCGCAGAGAACAAGCAGATGCTTCGCAAATTGGCCGTCTTCGTGGCGGTCATGTTTGCATTCGGCTTCGCACTGGTTCCGATCTACAAAAAAATCTGTGAGGTCACGGGGGTGAATGACTTCATGCGCCCGGAACAGGTCAAGAATACTCAGGTCGATGCCTCGCGTAGCGTGAAGGTCGAGTTTGATGCGAACACGCGTAATTTGCCTTGGACGTTTAAGCCCGAAGTTTCTACGCTGACCGTGCATCCCGGTGAATTGACCACGGTGGTCTACGAAGTCACCAACACGACCTCACGCGACATGATCGGACAAGCGATACCGAGTTATGGGCCAACGCAAGCGGCGGAGCACTTCAAGAAACTGGAGTGTTTTTGCTTTGCAAAGCAGACATTCGTTGCTAACGAGAAGCGCAAAATGCCGGTGGTTTTTATGGTTGATCCTAACCTGCCGAAAGACATCAACACCATCACGTTGTCGTACACATTCTTTGAAATGCCAGGCGGCGGGAGCCCGGCGGCTGCGCAAGCCCCTGCGGGCAAACTTGATTCACCCTTGCCCGTCGCGCCGCCCGCTAAATTACCTGGCTGAACACAATCAGCGCGGCCTACAGATTTGCCAACATAACAAGCATAAAACTAGCGAGACTAAGCCCATGAGCGCCTCAACCTCAGCCAATTCTGGCAAATATTTTGTCCCCCAGCCGTCACACTGGCCGATTGTCGGCAGCGTAGCGTTGCTCGTCCTCGCAGTTGGTGCCGTGGCCAGCTTGAATTCTGTGACTTGGGGCCTTCCCGTGCTTTATGTCGGCTTCGCTATCCTGCTCTACATGCTGTTCGGCTGGTTCGGCGTGGTGATAAAGGAGAGTGAAGCTCGTCTCTATGGCAAGAATGTAGACGCCTCATTCCGCTGGAGCATGAGCTGGTTCATTTTTTCTGAGGTGATGTTCTTCGCCGCTTTTTTTGGTGCGTTGGGTTATGCCCGCATGCACTCGGTGCCCGACCTCGGCACGATTGATGCCAAGCTTCTGTGGCCTGAATATGCTGCCGTGTGGCCGACCGCTGGCCCATACCTGAAGGAAGTGTTCTCGCCGATGGGCGCGTGGGGCATCCCCGCGATTAACACAGCGTTGTTGCTGACCTCCGGCGTTACGCTGACCATCGCTCACCACGCGATGCTCGCGAATCATCGCAGCAAACTTATCCTGTGGCTCGCCGCGACGATCGTTCTCGGCGTGATCTTCTTGTCGCTTCAGGTGTACGAATACGTTCACGCGTACAGCGATTTAAACCTCAAGCTGACGACGGGCATCTTCGGCTCAACATTTTATTTGCTGACGGGCTTTCACGGCTTTCACGTGACCATCGGCGCAATCATGCTGGCGGTGATTCTGTACCGCTCTATACGTGGCCATTTTGACGACAAGCATCATTTCGCGTTTGAAGCTGCGGCGTGGTACTGGCATTTCGTCGACGTTGTCTGGCTGGGCCTGTTTGTCATCGTCTACATGCTGTAGCGGCGCGGCGAGCGAAAAATAAAAAGGCGGCTCTAAGCCGCCTTTAGTTTTTTACGGGCAGATTAACCGCCTACGCCCTGCGACCCGATGAGACCGAATTTGTAGCTAATCATCAGAAACACGAAGAGCCCGACCGACAGCCCTACGCGAATTTGTAATGCGCGCAGCATGCGTTTGGAGCCGCCCTCCTGGCCCCGATAAAGAAAAACCAATGCGGATGCCATCGACACCACAATAGCGATCAAACAGAAAATAACTAACCAACGCATCAGGTAATTGTAGTGAGACAGCCACATCGAAACATTCAAATGGCATCGTCGGTATGACGCTGCGCGGTAGAAAATTTCAGCCGAAGCTGTGGGCATTTGTCGTGACAGTTCTATTTGCCGCCGTCACTATTCGACTCGGTCATTGGCAAAGTGACCGCGCCGAGTACAAAATTTCGCAGCAGTTGCAACTCGATGCGGCGCTGTCTGCGTCACCGCTGAAATTCGGTGACGTGGCAACTACCGTGAACGTCGCAACCGCACTGCGCTATCGCAGCGTAGAGCTGGCTGGTTCTTTTGTTGAAAGCGAACGCTTCCTGCTAGACAACCGAATCGTCGAGGGAAAGGCGGGTTATGGGGTGTTTCAGAGTTTTCGCATTGATCCCGCATCAGGCGTCAATGACCGTAGAGTGCTCGTTGACCGAGGTTGGGTTGTCGCATCGCCGGATCGTTCGATGTTGCCCAAGCTCGATACACCCAGTGGTATCGTCAAGATCACCGGACGCATTAATCAGCCGCCTTCACGCAATCCGGGCACGTTCGACAACGGTCCTGAGACACGATTGAACTATGTGAACCTCGAAGAACTCTCACAGCGTATTGGCCACACGCTAGAGCCGATGATTCTCGAACAGACAACGGGGCCGGGATTTACCGGCGTCGTCCGTCCTGCGCCCGGCGCCAATTTCGAGAGAAACCGTGGCTATCAGTTACAGTGGTACGCCTTCGCGGCTATGGCTGTGATTATTTTTTTCGTACTCAGTTTTCGCAAACAGGAAGTCGCTTGAAGTCCCCCAATAAGATGATTTTGCTGGTAGCGCTGGTCTGCGCTGCGCCGTTTGTTTCGGCATGGGTAGCGTACTACCTCATCAAACCGCAAGGCGGCAGCAGCTATGGCCAATTGCTGGAAACGCGTCCTCTTGCGCCATTGGTCTTGTCAGCAGCTGATGCGGAAAAGTGGGGCGGAAAGTGGCGTTTGGTCATGGCTGTCGACGATGAATGCGCCACTGAATGCCGCGAGGCCCTACACGCCACGCGGCAAGCGCGAACGATGCTGGGCCGCGAACGTGAGCGCCTGATTCGAGTCGTCATCGCTTCGAAAAGCCTGAATCCAGCGCTGCTAGCGCAGCATCCGGATTTGATCGTGTTTTCAACACCGACGACACTTCCCGATACATGGCAGGCATTGCTGAAATCTGGCGTTTTTCTGGTTGATCCGCTGGGCAATCAGGTCATTGTGTGGCCCAAAAGCCCTGACATAAAGAAACTCAATCAAGACCTCTCGCGCCTGTTGCGTGCGTCGCGGATTGGTTAGATGAGCGCAGTGGACGCCGCAGATCCCTTCCACCGCCCCGCGCAAAAGCGCTGGCGTGATTACTGGGCTCTCACCAAGCCGCGCGTTACCTTGCTCGCGGTCTTCACTGCGTTCATCGGCATGTTGCTGGTCGATAGATCGCTGCCGCCCTGGATTGTCGTTGTCGGCGGCTGTATTGGCATCTGGCTAATCGCGGGCGCGAGTTTCGCCATGAATTGTCTGCTCGAAGCAGCGGTCGATGCACGCATGAAACGCACCAACTGGCGACCGTCAGCGCAAGGCAAGCTCTCTACCACGCAAATCGTCGTTTTTGCGCTAGTGCTTGGGGCGTTGGGCAGCGCGGTCTTGATGGTTACGACCAACGTGCTCACATGGGCGCTGACGCTCAGCACGTTCTTTGGCTATGCGTTCATCTACACGCTGTACTTAAAACCGAACACGCCACAAAACATCGTGATTGGCGGGGCTGCGGGCGCTATGCCGCCGCTGCTCGGTTGGGTCGCAGTGGCAAACGACGTATCGGCCGCACCGCTCCTGCTGTTCCTCATTATTTTCGCGTGGACGCCGCCGCACTTCTGGGCGTTGGCGCTGTACCGGCAAGAGGACTATGAAAAATCAGGGCTACCGATGTTGCCGGTCACGCATGGTCGTGACTTCACCTTGCTGCACATGCTGCTCTACACGTTCTTGTTGCTTGCGGTGTCGCTGTTGCCTATAGCTATCCGCATGAACGGCTGGTTATACGGCGCTGCGGCGCTCGTGCTTGGCGGGCGCTTCATTCAGCTAGTGTGGCAACTGAAAAAGAACTACACCGATCAAAAGTCGCGTGCCGTGTTCCGCTTCTCGCTAACGTACCTGACGGTCTTGTTCGCCGCGCTGCTAGCTGATCATTACCTGATCAGCTAAGAACTTGTCCGTAAATGGACCGCGATGCCTGACTTGCCCTTTTTGCCTCACTCTTCGTTGCGCTTTTTTGCAATAGCTCGCTATTGCTGTAAAAGACGCGCTTCGATTGAGGCAAAAATTGCTGCGTCAAGCATTCGCTCTCATTCACGGACAAGTTCTAAATTTCGACCATCTCAAAGTCGTCTTTGCGCGCACCGCACTCCGGGCAGGTCCAGTTCATCGGCACGTCGTCCCACCTGGTGCCCGGCTTGATGTTGTCCTCTGGCCAGCCGGTCTCCTCATCGTAGATCCAGCCGCAAATCAGGCACATGTACTTTTTCATATAAATCGTGTCGCGGTTCAAGCTTTATGACCGCGAGATTGTAGGTGAACCAGTTGCGCTCATTAGAATCCAACATTGACCAAGACAATAACGATATAGGGTGAGCCTGGTGGAAATCGCTGAGGACAAGACGCAAACCATGCCAGAAGCGATGCTCGCCGCCAGGTCAAAACTCGGGCAAATCCTGCTCGCGCGTGGCAAGATTGAAGCGACCGAGTTGGATCGCGTGCTGCGATTGCAGGCAGCATCGGCGCGCCCTGACAAGTTGGGTAATCTGCTTACGACACTGGGTGTGGTTTCGGCGCGTGATGTCGCGCAAGCGCTGGCCTTTCAGGCAAATTTGCCATACGTTGAAGCTTCGGCATTCCCCGATATTCCGATTCTCGAAGAGCGCATTTCCGCACGCTTTCTACGCGATGCTCGCGCGCTGCCGATTGAAGAGGATGAAGATACTCTCACGCTCGCGGTGGCTGATCCGAATGACGAATATGTCCGCCATTCGTTCGAGCTGGTGACCAATCGCACGGTCAATCGCGTTATCGCCATTGGCACCGAAATCGACGGTGCGATAGAGCGGCTGTACGGCGGTGGGCGCAGCGCTTCTTCGCAGTTGACCGGCGGCGATCTTGATCTTGAGGCGCGTATCGATGCCGACGCACTGGGTGACGACGTTCAACAGCTCAAGGATCTGGCCTCTGAAGCCCCGGTGATCCGGCTCGTGAGCCTCCTGATTACCAACGCGCTCGAAGCCCGTGCCTCGGATATTCACATCGAGCCGTTCGAAAATCGCCTGGTCATTCGCAACCGCATCGATGGCGTATTGCACGAAATCGAATCGCCGCCAAAGCGCCTCGCCGCCGCCGTGATTTCGCGCATCAAAATCATGGCGAATCTCGACATCGCTGAGCGCCGTTTGCCGCAGGACGGTCGCATTCGCTTGCGTATTCAGGGCAAAGACATTGATCTTCGCGTTTCCACCGTGCCGACCATGCACGGCGAGAGCGTGGTGATGCGTATTCTGGACAAGAGTGGCGTCCAGCTTAACTTTGAGAAGCTTGGTTTCGCGCCGGACATTCTTGCTAAATTCAAGGAAGCGCTGGCGCAGCCGAACGGTATTCTGCTCGTCACCGGCCCGACCGGTAGCGGTAAAACCACAACCCTCTACACCGCGCTCGACGAACTCAATCAGCCCGACGTGAAGATTTTGACGGTGGAAGATCCAGTCGAATATCAAATGGCGGGCATCAACCAGATTCAGGTCAAGCCGCAGATCGATTTGACCTTCGCCAGCGCGTTGCGCTCCATCGTGCGGCAGGATCCGGACATCATCATGATCGGGGAAATTCGCGATCTGGAAACCGCCGAAATCGCCGTGCAGGCCGCGCTGACGGGCCATCTCGTGCTGTCCACACTACACACGAACGATGCGCCTGCCACGGTCAGTCGCTTGATGGACATGGGCGTTGATGACTATCTGCTCACCAGCACGCTGGTTGGCGTGTTGGCGCAACGTCTGGTGCGTACGCTGTGCACGCATTGCCGCGAGCCGCATGTGCTCGAAGCCGATGTGGCGCGGGAGATCGGCCTGCCGCGTGTCGGTGCCGCGGAGCGGCCGACGATCTACAAGGCTGTGGGCTGCAAGGAATGCAGCGGCACCGGCTTCACCGGGCGTCAATGTATCGCCGAAATGATGCCGTTGTCGGAGCCGATTCGTCGCCTCATCATGCAAAAAGCGAATGCCAGTGACTTGCGTCGCGAAGCGCTCGCCGAGGGCATGCAGCCGATGTACGACGATGGGTTGCGTAAAGTTTTAGCAGGCACCACGACTATCGAAGAAGTCCTCCGCGCCACTCGCGAAGGTTAAGGCAAGCACTCATGGCGCTTTTCGCATTCGACGCCGTTCGACAATCGGGCGACCCGGTCTCGGCCCAGCTTGAAGCGGCTTCCGAGGCGGAGGCCGTGGAGCGGGTCCGTGAGCAGGGGCTTATCCTGCTGCGCATCCAGACGGCGGCGTCTGCAGCAATTGCTTCGCACGAGAAAAAGATGGGCACCTTCGCGCGGCTGTTTGCCTCGCGCAAAGTCACTCGTGATCAGGTGGTCGCGTTCACCCGCGATCTGGCCAATTTGATCTCGGCGGGTTTGCCGCTGGATCGGGCGTTTGAGCTGTTGGTTGGGCTCGCTGATTCCGGCCCGCAGGCCGCGCTGTTGCAACAGTTGCGGGATCGCGTGCGTGGTGGGCAGGCGCTGTCGCAGGCGCTCAGCGAGCATCCGAAAAACTTTGATCGGCTCTTCGTGAACATGGTGCGTGCCGGTGAGGCGAGCGGCACGCTCGGGCCAGTGCTGGAGCGCATTTCCGAGTTTCAGGAGCGCAGCGCCGAACTGCGTTCCAGTGTGCAGTCGGCCTTGCTCTACCCCATCGTTCTGGTGGCGGTGGCTATTGTGGCGGTCATGACCATGATCTTTTTCGTGGTGCCGAAGTTTGAAACGACGTTTCGCCAGTTCGGCAAGGCGCTGCCGCCGGCCACCGAAAATCTACTCGCGATTTCGCACTGGTTTCGCGAGGACGGCTGGATGGTTCTGATTGCGGCGGCAGCGCTGTTTATTCTGATCCGGGGCCGTTTGCGCACCCCGGTTGGACGGCTTAACTGGGATCGGCGCAAACTTACTTTACCGATTCTGGGCGATCTGTTCGCGAAGATTGAGGTGGCGCGTCTGGCGCGCACGCTGGGCACGCTTTTGGGTAACGGCGTCAGCCTGCTGCCAGCACTCACTATCGTCAAAGACACTGTGGACAATCGCGCTTTGGCCAATTCGCTGGAAGGCGTCCTGGTGCGTTTGAAGGCCGGACAAGGATTTGCGCGCCCTTTGATGGAAACTGGGCTTTATCCGAAGCTGGCCGTTCACATGGTCGCCGTGGGCGAAGAAACCGGCAAACTGGACGCCATGTTGCTGAAGGTGGCCGAGGTGTACGACCTTGAGGTCAACACGACGCTCAAACGGGCGCTGGGCTTGCTAGAGCCGGTTTTGATCCTGACGCTTGCGGTTGTCGTCGGCGGAATTATTTTCGCGCTGATGAGCGCTTTGCTGGGGCTCACGGAATTTAATGTGTAGGTCGCGGTCGTACAAGGATGCCCAACATTAACCAGCAACTTTTTCATGAAATGACGTCTGCATTGGGGCTGGCGGTCGATTTGTAGGTAAGTCGATAAGTGAACTAATGGTGCACTAGCCCCCTTAAAATAGAGCATTGAGGGGAAAGCTATTAACGTGACGACACTTCCAACCGCTCGATGAGGCGGGTGGTGGTTACTGCGAATTGAAAAGAAAACTATGAAAACAGAATTTATGACTCAGCGAACCGAAAGCATCCGAAGCACCCAAAGCGGCTTCACGCTGATGGAATTGCTCGCCGTAATCGTCATCATCGGCGTGCTGATGGCCACCATCGGTAGTCGTTTTATGGGGCAATCTGAAAAGGCTAAAGCCAACGCTGCCAAGATCGAAATGGGCCAGATGCTGCAATCGCTCGATCTCTTCAAGCTCGAAGTCGGTCGCTATCCGACCGCGCAGGAAGGACTCGACGGCCTGTTAAAAAACCCCGGTAGCCTGCCCAACTGGAGCGGCCCCTACCTGCGCAAGGACAACATCAAGGACCCGTGGGGTAATGATTACAAATACTCGTCGCCCGGCCCAAACAACACGCCGTTTGAGGTCAAATCGCTCGGTGCCGACGGCAAAGAAGGCGGCGAAGGCGAAAACGCAGACATTACCAAGAGCTAACGCGCTCGCTTAGCACCTGACTCGTACCGACCATGTTGACCCCGAACTCCGTCCCGACGCGCGTGCGGACTCGGCGGCACCCCTCGCGTGGTGCCTTCAACCTGCGAACAGCGGGCTTCACCATGCTCGAATTGCTGGTCGTCATCGTCATCATTGGCGTGCTCGCCGCGTTGTCACCGCCAATTTTTTCTTCAGGCGTCACCTCCGCCCAGCATCGCGCGCTGGCGAGAGCGATTGCGCAGGAATTGCGTTTCGCACGTAGCGAGGCGATTGCCAATCGAACGGACGTCGGCGTTGAGTTCAATCTCGCGGATCGCACCTATCAGTTGCCCGGCGGCAAACGTCGCGGTCAGTGGCCCGAAGGTGTTGCGCTAAAGCTTGTCACCACTGCCGCCGAAACCATCGATGACAAACGTGCGTCGGTGCGCTTTTATCCCGACGGCGGCTCGACCGGCGGGCGTGTAACGGTCAAGTACAAAGAGCGCGAATTTCGTATCGATATCGGGTGGCTGACGGGCCGCATCGCGATTGAAGAAGCATGAAGGGCGCGTCTAAAACTTCGTTTGCGGGGCGCGTTGTGTCGTCGCGCCTGCAACGTTCTCTCCAAAACGGTTTCACTTTGCTTGAAGTGATCGTCGCTGTGGTCATCGCTGCGCTCTGTCTCTCCGCGCTATCGCAGGTCTTTGCCACAGGCGTGCGATCAGCCTCCGCCACCAGCGATTACATGCGCGCAATGACATTGGCCCAAGGTCTACTCGCGGGCGCGGGCATCGAAAAAACCTTATCCGACGGCAGCGAATCCGGCGTGTCGAGCGATGGCCGCTTGCAATGGTCGTTAACGGTGGCGGCAGAGCCGGTCGAAGAAGGCGATGCACTGATAAAGCCTCCGCTCGAATTGAAGCGACTTGTGGCTCAAGTCGCCGTCAGTAATCCAGGCGATTTGCCCGGCGCGAAGCAACGCAATGTCGAACTGACTACGCTGCTCGCTGTGCCGCGTCCGTTGCCATGAACGATGGCCGGACGCCTTTTTTTCGCTGTGGGAGCGGCTATAGCCGCGATTTCTCCATGGGCAGCATATCGCGGCTAAAGCCGCTCCCACCAAGCGCCGCAGCCATGCAACGCGGCTTCACCTTGATCGAGCTGATCGCGGCGATTACGTTGCTCGCGGTTTTAACCGCCATTCTCATGGGCACGGTTCGCGGCGCTGAGCGAAGCACCAGCGCGGCGAACGATGCAGTTGAGCGCACCGAACAGTACGCTCGCACACAGGCTTTTTTGCGCGAGCACATTTCCGGATTGCTGCCGATGCGCTGGCGGCGCGAAGTTTCGCAGCCCCTCAAATTCAATGGCAAGTCTTCAAGTTTGACGTACTTCGCGCCGGTGACGTCGCAAATCGCTGAAGGCGGCGTCATGTGGTGGCAGCTAGCCATCGCGAAATCGCAGCAAAAGAGCCAGCTCGTACTGCGTCGTCAAGCCGCTGATCCCGACGAAAAAGCGGTTCCCGATCTGAGTTCTGCCGAGCCCATCGTGCTCGCCGACAACATCGACGCATTGTCGATCTCGTACTTTGATCCCGGCGACGATCCACTGAACAACCCTGACGCCGGGACGTGGGTGGATTCGTGGGACGAGAACGCGCGCATGCCGTCGATCATCGCCATTCGCGTGACCGAAGCGGGCGACAAACGCTGGCCCGATCTCTACATTCCGGTCAAGCTTTCGCAGGCGCTGGGCTGCAACTTTGACTATCAACGCCAGCGTTGCATCATTCAGGCTGCGGTGAATCGATGAGTTGCTTAGCTCAACGTCACCAGCCTTCGCAGAAGCAAGAGGGAATCGCCCTCATCATGGTGCTAGGTCTGGTGATTTTCCTCACGGTGATTGCCCTGTCGTTTTCTGATGCGCAGCGCGTCAGCACTCAGGTTACAAGTAATGCGCTCGCATCCGCCAAGGCACAGGCGGCTGCTGATGGTGCGGTCAACCGCATGGTGTTCGAACTGTCGCGTCCACGCTCAGCCGACGCCCAAATCGCGCTGGCACAGTGGAAAATTGATGGCCTCGTGCACCAATGGAACGAGAATGGCGCAGAGATTGCTGTTTCGGCCAGAAGTGAGACTGCTAAAATCGATTTGAACTTTGCGTCGGAGCCCCTGCTCAAACGGGTGTTCACGTCTGTAGGAGCAACAGAAGAAGAAGCGGACGCGATTGTTGCGTCCATCAAAGACTGGACGGACGCCGATAATCTCAAACGGCCCAACGGCGCAGAAGCCGACGATTATCGTGCCGCTGGCAAGAAGGTTTTGCCGGCCAACGATTTTTTTATCGCGATCGAGGAACTTCAAAACGTGATCGGCATCAGCCCGAAACTTTATAACGCGGCGGCACCCCTGTTGACAGTGCAATCGCGCTCGCCGGGAATTGATCCGCAAACCGCTTCGTTGACTGTGCTGAGCATCGTGCCTGGCATTGATTTCGGGCAAGCTCAGGCATGGATTGAGCAACGCGATCAGGCCTTGCGTGACGGTCTACCGGTGCCGCCTCTGCCTTTCAGTAGCCCTTATTTCGCCTCAGGCACCAATTCCGTTCGCGTCCGCTCTGACGTCGTCACGGCGTCTGGTGTCCGCGCATCGCGTGAAGCGAGCCTGCGTTTGGGCGGCGTGGCTCGCGGTCGACCACAGTATTTTCTATGGCAGCGCGGCTTTTCGACCGACGCACCAGCGAGCTTGACTCCGGCTCCAACAGCAGTCACCGGAGGCTTGAATGGCTGATTTGAACGCAACCCAATCTGCTGCGGGCCAGCAGTGGGAGCAATTTTTGGGTTGGTGGAAGCAACAGTTGTGGGAATGCATTCCTGCGGGCTGGCGCGCCAAAACCATTCAGGCGCAGCGTCCAGCAATGTGGGCGCCGGTTACCGATCAAGTTTGGGCTCCAGGCGCCTCGGTGCTGGAATCTCAAACGTTCACCCGTTCGGCACTGGCGCAACGAGGCGGCTCTGTCGCACTGGTCGCCGGTGACGCCAACGGATTTCGCCGCGTCGTCGAATTACCCATCGCCGTGGCGGGTCGATTGCAACAGGTTTTAGGTTTTGAGCTTGATCGCCTGACGCCGTTGCGAGCGAGCGATCTCTACTACGACTTTCGGGTGCTTGATCGCAACGCTGCGGTCGGCAATTGCCGCGTTGAGGTCGTCGCGGTTCCGCGCGCCAGGGTCGCACCGTGGCTCGCCGATGCGCAGCTGAAAAACCTGGAAGTCACGCGATTGATCCTCGCGCCGAGTGACGTCGATTCTTCGTTGAATCTGCTTACCGCGTCATTGACTGACGCTGAAGCGCCATCGCGTTTTCTCTGGGTCAACACGGCATTGATTGCGCTGTGTGCGTTGCTCACCATTGCGCTGGCAGCATTTCCGCTGTGGCAAATGCGCCAGCGCGTCCTTGATCTGCAACCGGTCGAGGTAGGGGCCAAGACCGAGGCCGAAGCGGCGAGCATTTTGCAACTTCAACTCCAAAAGCAGATCAGTGAATACAACCTTCCGCTCGCTCGTAAACACGGCTCGCCGCTGGTCGTTCAGATCATCGATGATCTGACCAAACGATTGCCCGATGACACCTGGG